>CATLEQ010000053.1 GCA_949915905.1 uncultured Lachnospiraceae bacterium
TGGATAGGTACGCACGAACTTCATCGCCGCCTCCACTTTCGGCAGCATGCTGCCGGGGGCGAACTGGCCTTCTTCGATATATTGCACCGCGCTCTTCAGACTCAAGTGGTCTAAGTTTTCCTGGTTCGGCTTGCCCCAGTTGATGGCCACCTTCTCCACCTCGGTCAAAATCATCAGTATGTCCGCGTCCACCTGCTCCGCCAGAAGTTCGGCCGCAAAATCCTTGTCAATCACGGCCGCCACGCCCTCTAGCGTCCCGTCTAAGTTCTCCACGACCGGGATGCCGCCGCCCCCGCAGGAAATCACGATGGAAGAATTCCACAAATCCTTGATGGCTTCAATCTCCACAATTTTCCTCGGCAACGGCGATGCCACGACCCTTCTAAAGCCTCGTCCGGCATCCTCTTTCACGACATATCCCTTTTCCGCTTCCAAGGCCCTCGCTTCTTCTTCGGAATAAAACGGCCCGATTGGCTTGGTCGGCTTGGCAAACGCCGGGTCATTTCTATCCACGACAATCTGTGTCGCCACGGTCAGCACCGGCACGTTGATGTTACGGATGCTGAGCGCGTATTTTAACGCCTGCTGAATGTGGTATCCGATGTAGCCCTGGCTCATCGCACCGCACACGTCAAACGGCATGGCCGGGGTGACGTCCTTCGCCGCCTCGCTTGCCAACACGATTCTCCCCACCTGGGGTCCGTTGCCGTGCACGATGGCAAGCTCGTATCCCTGACTACTAATGTCAGCGATATGCTCACAAGTCTTTTTCACGACCGCGAGCTGCCCCTCGGCAGTCGGGGCACTGTCTTTTGACTGCAGGGCGTTTCCGCCCAGCGCAATCACGATTCTGGACATTTCCACTTCCTCCCTTGTTGTTTATTTATATTTTCTTTTGTGATTTCATTATAAGGTCATGACTTTTACTTTTCCATTCTCAAATTTAGCCATTTTCCATCTACTCAATTCTATGTAGGAAACAACTCGCCTTCCAGTACAGTGTACCATCTGGCAAGCTCGTAAACAACTCGCCAACAACCGACGGCATACATCACACGTAAGCGTCCGTTTTTTGGACGCTTACATGCACTGCACATAGCAGCATATTCCTTTTCGCACCTGGCATTTTCCATATGGAAGCGCGGCCGATTCCTACCACCCTTTTGCGAAGTAAACAAGTGCCCCGATTCCCCGTCCAATTGCAACGCTGATAACAAATGCCGTCGTATATTTTACAATCTTAATCCTACGGATGAAAATGGGAAACACGTTGAGCATTTCCGCCAGCCCCATCGCCCAGCATCCGACAAAGACACCCGACAAAAGGCCAAAAATCGGAAGCAACACCTCCCCGAAAGGAATCTGCCATCGAAAAAGAAACACTAAATTTCCCACGACCGCCCCCAACACCGTACAATCCTCATACAAATTAATATGTTCCGCCGTGTGCGTCCGGTCGGCAAAATCAGAAATCACGCCGATTTCCACGATGAGGGAAAAAAGCCCCGCCGACACGATGATTCCGCCGCTAAGGCCGAAGATTGCTAGAAGGATTTGTCTTACCAACATCCAGTTCCTCCCCCTTCCTCGAGGCCGTCTCAATCAATGCCGTCTGAATCTCATTCTCATAGGTACGCATCTGTACTTCCAGCGGGGTCGGATCCACCGTAAAGCGTTTTTTGCCGATATGGTTAAAAAACGTAAGGATTCCCAACGTGATTCCGACAGAATAGCTCACCTCCAAAATGGTAAAGCCATCCGACTTCTCTCCGGTCGCAAACTGGTAGACCTGCGTAAATAAGTCCGGCACGTCCACGTCATTGTTAAAGGTCATGATGGAAAATGCCGCGCCGACGAACACCAATACGGATACCAGTGCCGTCTTTAACACATGCCACGCCTTGCTTTTGGTCTTTTGATTTTCATAAGTGACAATAATGTCCGTCTCCCCGATATTTTGCACGTCAATCGATGGATATTGCTCGTGAATACAAGCAATGATTTTCAGTATGGACACCACGTACCGGTGCTCCCCCTGCTGTGGAATTTTCATAAGTTTTAACACGGACACCTTGGGAATGATTTCCTTGTTGCTACATTCCATTGATAAAATGTCACCAAGCGTCACGTCCGGCTTTGTCACCTCGACGTTCCTGTCCCCCTTGATATATAAAGTCTCCTTGCTAGCAGCCATGTTCGCCCTCCTCAATGCCGTATTTTGTCAACATCCCTGCACTTTTGGCATCACATCGCGCCAACACCCTCTCATTTCCGGCATCGGATTCTACCAGCGTCCCTTCACTTTCATATTCCGTCTCCCGCTCCGTTCCAAAATAATAAGAACCGCCCACAATTACCGTTGCAAGCATCATCAAGGCCAACCACAGCCAGATTTTTCGATATCCTTCTTTCATCCATTTCACCTCTTTCGAATACGTTTGATGTTTAGTATCCGAAAATTCGGTCAAAATATACATGAATGGACTCAAAGAGTCCGCTTGTGCGAAGCGCATCAGACACGGGATATCCGGATAGATATACTCCTATGTTCCTTCTTTTCGAAGTCGCTCCATGATGCGTTTTTCCATTCTTGACACTTGTACCTGGGAAATGCCCAAAAGCTTTCCGACCTCGGTTTGTGTCTGATCCTGGAAGTAGCGGAGATAAATCAATTGTCTTTCCTCTTTGTTCAACGTAGACAAAAGCTGGGTAAGCAGCATATGGTTTAAAATTTTTTCTTCCTGCTTTTCGGTTTCCTCAAGCTTGTCCAAAAGCGGAATTTCGTTTCCTCCTTTCTGTAAAACCGGTTTGTAAATCGATTCCACCTCGCTTCCCGCCTCCAGTGCCTGCGCGATTTCCTCCCGATCCACCTCCATCAATTCGGCAAGCTCATCCATGGTCGGCTCCCGCCCTAACGTTTCAATCAGTTTTTCCCTCGCCTGATACGTTCGGTAAGAAAGCTCCTTTAAGGAGCGGCTCACCTTGATCATTCCGTCATCCCTCAGGAAACGTTTGATTTCGCCGGAAATCATTGGAACCGCGTAGGTCGAAAACTTCACGTCGTAGGAAACGTCAAATTTGTCAATCGCTTTCAAAAGCCCGATGCTGCCAATCTGGAACAAGTCTTCCGTCTCCGTGCCGCGCCCATAAAAACGTTTGACGACGCACCAGACGAGTCCCACGTTTTCCTCCACTAATTGCTCCCTCGCTTTTTCATCCCCTTCGTGTGATCTTTGTATCAAAGCGATTGTGTGGTCCATAGACTCCTTCCTTTTCCGATTCTTTTTTCCATAAACACGCTCGTCCCATGTCCCGGCGCGGACTCCACCTCCACTTTGTCCATGAAGGCTTCCATGAAGGAAAATCCCATTCCCGAGCGATCCGCCTCCGGCTTGCTCGTATACATCGGCATCATCGCCTGTTTTACGTCCGCGATACCTTTTCCCGTGTCCTTCACCGTGACCGAAAGCAGGTTTCCTTCAATACGGCAACGCATGGAAACCTTATGTATCTCTTGCTCATACCCGTGGATAATGGCATTGGTCACGGCCTCTGAGACCGCCGTCTTTACATCAGACACTTCCTCCACCGTGGGATTCAGCTGCGTCATGAACGCCGCCACCGCCACCCTGGCAAACCGCTCATTGGCAGAACAACTGTCAAAAATAAGTTCCATTTCATTGGTGTCCCTCATGATTTCTCCTCCTCATAAATCTGCATGATTTTCGTGACTCCCGACATCGTAAGTATCTTCTGTATCCTCTCGTTTGTATGCACCGCCCATACTTCCCCGCCAATCAGGCGCACCAGGCGGTAACGTCCCATAATCGCTCCGATTCCCGAGCTGTCCATAAATTCCGTCCCCTCAAAATCAAAAATCACATATTTGACATGGTTACGCTCAATCAGCGCATCCGCATTTTTACGAAGTTCCTCCGCACTGTGGTGATCCACCTCCCGCGGAAGAAAAATCGTAAGACAATTTTCCTGAACCTGATATTCCATTTTACTCCACCTCAACTTTGAAATACGCAAAGAGGAGATACGCACACTTCGCATATCTCCTCTTCTCTTTTGTACCGTTATGATTCACCTTCCGGATTCTCCCCGTTTTCTCCCGTATCTTCACCGTTTGTACTTACCGGCGCGCTCGTCTCTGCGGCAATCGCGTCAAGCTCTTCCCTGGCCGTCCCCGCATAGTCCGTATCCGGGAACAGTTCGACCACGCGGTTCAAATGTCTCGTTGCCGCCTCCGTATCCCCGCGTCTTCTGCAGGAAAGTCCCAGATGCAATAACGCGTTTCCTCCTTCGTAGCTTTCATCCATGCGAACCACCTTGTCCAGATTGTCGGCAGCGAGGTCATAATTGGCCACGTTATAAGATTCTATCGCCGCATTGTACAAAATCCGGCAGGCATAGGAAAAAATGTTGCCCGCAAGCTCGTCATACATAGCCTGTCCTTTTTCGCCCAACGCGTCCCGGTTCACGTTCAAAAGCGTCTCCGCCATCACGTCCTCGCTATATCCCCGGGACTGGTACTGCTCCGACACGTTCATCAGATTTTCATAACTGTCAAGCGTGCTGGCCGCATTCTGCGCCGCCGCCTCCGTGTCGGCACTCGTCGCGCGGTATGAATCCAGCATTCTGGTCTGCGCGCTAATCTGCGCCTCCAGCGAACCAATGCGCTCGCTATAATCCAAAATTTCCTTATTCGCCTGTGCCGCCCTGGATTCCTGCATGGCCGGGGCAACCAAAAACCATACGACGGAAGCTCCGATAAGAATCCCGATTAACAAATTTAAGACACCTCCGCCGGAACGGCGCGGCGCGCTATGCCGGGGCGCGATTAAGGTGTCATTTCCCCGTTTGTATTCCACGACCTCGTTCTTTCCCGCATCTTCCGTCCTGCCGCCCTTTTGCCCGCGTCCGTATACTCTTTTTAACTCCTGCAAATAACGCAGCGTCTTTTCATTTGTCGTATCGAGCTTTCTCGCTTCCTTAAGCATCTGCCTCGCCTGGGCGTATTGCCCGGATTGCAGGTACAAGAGTGCCAGTAGCTGGTACGCCTTCAAAAACGTGGGATGCAAAGAAACCACCTTTTTCAACTGGAGCATTGCCATGTCTTCCGCGCCCTGGGCGCAATAATTCAAGCACTGGTTATAACGTTTAATCGCCTGGTTGATTGTCTTTAATTCCCTGCTGGAATTTTGTACATTACGCAGATATTCATTTGCAATGTTGTCGCGCTGACGAAAATTCCGGCTGATAATCCACTCCACCAACGCCTCTACCACCTCGCCCCGGCCATAGTACACCAACCCAAGCAGGTTTCTGGCGGCAATATTTTCCCGATTATACTGCAGGCTCCGTCTCAGGGAGGCAATCGCGCCGGACGTGTCCCTGATTTTTGCCCTCTTAAGTCCATCATTATACCAGTAATTCGACTGGTACGTGATTTTCCTCGTGTAGTCCATCTATACTCACCCTAATCTTTCTGTACTTAGCTGTGAATCGTAACGTATCCTCCACCGCATGTCCCCTTCTTTAAAGCGATGGTATCGGTATTTTGGCTCACTGCCGTGAAGCCGACTGGTCCATCACTTGTTTCAGCAAGTCCGACATGTCCGTCAAATCCTCTTGATACACGGCATCTTCTATATCATCCACTTCCAGACTCGGTTTGAATTTCTTTAGTTCCTCTTCGTAATTCAGCACTCCTATGCCCTCCTTACATCCATTTTTTCAGCATGCCTACCAGATAAAGCGAACCCAGACAGTACACCGTCCTTTCGTCCTGTATACTTACCACGTAATCCCATGCCTCCCTGGGTGATTCTTTTACTATCACCGGCTTGTCAGTAAAGCTTGTAAATAGATCCGCCAATGCCCCCGCGTCCGCCGCCCGTTCCCCGTCAAGGTGCGTCACCACGAAGCAGTCCACGTCAGGAAGCGCGCAAAGGCAGGCAATCATCTCTTTGTATTCCTTGTCCGACACCGCCGAAAACAAAATCACTTTTCTTTCCTTCCGCGTCGAAACCGTCTGCACGAAACGTTCCACCGCACTGATGTTATGCGCGCCGTCCACATAGATACCGGGACGCACCTCCTCCATCCTGCCGGGCCACACAACGCCCGCAAGTGCTTTCTGCCAGTCGGACAAACCTCCCTCCCCGCGGCAAGCAGCATATGCCTCTCTGTCCCGTGTGCACAAAAGGCGCATCACCTCCAGGGCGAGATACGCGTTTTCCACCTGGTAAGGCGCGGTGTTATGAAGCTTCCATACAGTACTTTCATAATACTGATTTATGCAAGAAAATGCAATATATTTCTCAAAGGTTCCAATAATTTCAAACGCACTTTTTTCTATCTTTTTACACGGCGCGCCAACTTCCGACGCTTTTTTCTCAATTACGCCGTCGCTTCCGTTTTCATTTTCCATATAAAGAACCGGCACTCCCGCCTTGATGATTCCGGCCTTTTCGGCGGCAATTTCCTCCACCGTCTCCCCCAGCCACTGCATATGGTCCCTGCCGATGGACGTAATGACGCAGCATGCCGGACGCTTCACGACGTTCGTCGCGTCGAGCCTTCCCCCAAGCCCGGTTTCCAACACCACGTACTCTACATCGGCACGCGTAAACGCCACCATGGCCATACAAAATAAAAACTCAAAAAAGGTAGGATGTAAGAAGCCTTGCCGTTCCATCTCCCCTACCTTTTTGTGTACCATTTCAAACACTTCGGTAAATTCCACGTCGGAAATCTGCCTTCCGTCTATGACGATTCGCTCGTTCATCCGCACCAGGTGCGGGGAGGTAAACAACCCCACCCTCTTTTTCCGGGAGCGCAGCATGGCATCCACGTAAGCGCACACCGAACCCTTGCCGTTGGTGCCCGCCACATGGATGACCTTCGCCCGCCCGGTAACTCCAAGCTCATCCAAGAGCCGCGCGGTATGAGCCAAATCGTTTTTCGCCGTAAATTTGGGAATATCCAAAATATATTCCACAGCCTGCTGATATGTCATGACATCATTCCTCTTCCGTCATAAAGGCGTCGCGCCCGACCGGCACGTCATCTGCCGAGGCCGGCAGCTCCACGAGTTCGCCTTGCCGGTACTCGTACTTTTTGGAAGTTCGAAAAATCGTATTGCTCGAGCCAACCTGCGCCAGCATGACGACATCCCCGTCGTGCAGCTGGGATTCCCTCAAGTCCACCCTCGTATTATTTAAAAACGAAGTTTCCTGCTTTTCCCCGTTAATATATACCTTGGTCTGCTTTGTATAATTTTCCCCATAAATGCTATAGCTTCCATCCGTCTGCTCCACCAGGCTCGACACAATCGTGTCACGTACGCCCATGCTCATATGCCCCTCGGTGATCGGACTGCCGCTCTCCTCATAAACATACTGTTTTCCATAAAGAATATCATATTGCAACAATTCCAGGTCTGACAAATAATTCTTCGTGGACTTGCGCTGCTGGTGATAGTTAAACACCGTGCCCACATGGATGTCCAGGCGGTCAAGCACCTCTGCCATAATCTGGTACGCCGCATAGTTGCCGTCTTTTTTCTCCAGCCCGATGTTGTCCCAGATGACATAATTCGTATTGTACAGATACTTGCTCTTGACATCCTTCGCCTGCAGCCCCATCGTCGGCAGGTGGTCGCCGTAAAACACGACCACGGTCGGCTCCCCGCGCTCTTCCAAGGCAGCAACCAAGTCCCCGGCGAACTTGTCCATCTCGTAAACCATGTTCACATAGTATTCCCACGCGTACATCCTGCCTTCATCCGCCGTCCCACTGACAAGGATGCGCGGATTGTCAAGCACCCGCTCCGTCGGGTAATCCCCGTGCCCCTGCACGCTAATCGTCATTACGAAGTCCGTCCCTTCCGTCGTATTCAAAGAATCCATGATATGCGGAATCAGCACGTCGTCCGTCGCCCAGCCCTTCTCCGTCAATTGCAGGATGTTCATAAACTCCTTGCTGGTATAATGGTCAAACCCCATATGGTTGTACACTTGTGCCCGACTGTAAAAGTTGCCCCCGTTATTGTGCAATGCCTCCGCGCCATACCCGATGCTCTTAAGCGCGCTCGCCGCACTTTCCATGACCTTCATCTTCGCGTATGTCTTATAGGGATACTCGCCCGGGCCAAAGAAGCGCATGCTCATGCCCGTCAGGACTTCAAACTCCGTATTGGCCGTGCCTGCCCCAATCGACGGTGCCTTGAAATAACCGGAAGAATATTCCTTTGACATTTTCCGCAGATTCGGAATCGGATCCTCGGAAAACTGAAGCCACTCCACCTCGGTCGGATCAAAATAAGACTCCAACTGTACAAAAATAATATTGGGCAGATTGTCTTTTTCTCTTCCTGTTTCATTTACATTAATCGCGCCGTCATTACTGATTGCACGCATCGTTTTCTCACTATAATTCGCCGGCTCGTCAATTCCCGTGTCCAAAACACTTGCCACGAAGCAATACGGAAAACCGTAATCCTCGTATGCGAACGCGATGTTCCCAAAATAATTGGAAATAACCCTGTTGTCAATCGCCACATCCGTCAAAAACAGATAACCGGCACACCAGGCCACCACCCCGGCGGCCGCCAAAATGCGGTGCATTTTTCCCTGATACTGTCCCCCGCGCTTCCACATGGAAATCAGCCAGATGATGATTGCCACGCTGGCAATGCTCAAAAGCACGATCTCAATCGTGGAAAAATAATTCGTGGTCAGGGTAATGGCATCCGATAACACGACCAAATCCTGCGCGTTAAACGGCGTCACCCGCATCGTCAACAAATAACCGTTGGTAAATCCGCCAATCAGCCAGATGACACTGACCAGGAATCTGGCAAAAATCCTCCTCCTGACCAGATACACCACTGAAAATGTCACACAAATCAAAAAGGAATTGTACAAAAACACAAGCGGCGTATCCACCATGTAATCCCACGCTTCAAACAAAGAATGGCGGGAAAACACTTCGATAAAGAAATTAATAAAACAAGATAGCAGAAAATGCATCACGATGGAAAACCGATTCATCCACAGCCATACCGGGCGCATCTTTTTGGCAAACGCGCTGTTTCTGCGCTCTTCCAAGACCCTCTGCTTCTGCTCTTTTTTCCTCTTATGATGCTCCTTTACATCCGCCCATTTCAAATGCCTTAGCTTTTCAAAGAATCCTTTGACATCCGGTTTCTTCCATTGAATTTTCTTGAACTGAATCTTCTTCAACTGAAGTTTTTTCATTGATAGCCTCTCTTTTTTGACTTCTGCCGGCAGGAATGGCATCCACTCTGACGCCATCCCCGCCTTCTTACCTTTTCCTTCCTTCTCCCCTATTGACTTTATCTTCTCAATCCTGCCATCCGCTCACGCACTTGCGCAAGCATCTGTGTATATTTCTCCAGTTTTTCCCGTTCGGCCTGCACTTTCGCCTCCGGTGCCTTACTGATGAACCTCTCATTTGACAACATTCCCTCTGCCCGCTTGATTTCCTTTTCAAGCCGTTCCTCTTCCTTGGTAAGACGCTCTGATTCCTGTGCAAAATCGACCAGATCCTCCAACGGCAAATATACGGTCGCGCTCGGCACCACGATGGATACGGCATCTTCCGCGATATCACGTTTCTCGGACTCCACGATGATGTCGCTCGCCGCCATCAAAGGCTGCACGGAACCTTTCAACTGGTCAATCCCATACAAAAGCGCGGTATCCCCGCTTACCACGAACACCTTCGTCTTGCGGTTGTTCGGCACGTTCATCTCGGAACGCATATTACGAATGCCCCGGGTAATGTCCTTGACGTGTCCAAGCAATTCCTCGTCGGCCGGATAGTTCCACTCTTCTTTGTAAACCGGCCAGGAAGACATCATAAGCGACTCCTCCTCCGGCTTTAGGGCACCATAAATTTCTTCCGTAATAAACGGCATGAACGGGTGCAAAAGCTTTAACGCATTTCCCAACACCGTCTTCAGCGTCCACAACGCGCAGTTTGCCTCCGCCGGATTTTCTTCCTTGTGGTAAATGCGGTATTTCGCCAATTCCACGTACCAATCACAGAACTCGTCCCAAATGAAATCGTAAATCTTCTGTACCGCGATTCCCAACTCATACTTGTCCATGTTCTCCGTCACGTCCTTTGCAAGCGTGTTGACCTTGGACAAGATCCATTTATCCGACGGGGCAAGCAGTTCCTGGTTCGGCGTGGCAATCGCCTCTTCTCCCATGTTCATAAGGATGAAACGGGACGCGTTCCAAACCTTGTTGGCAAAATTCCGGCTCGCCTCCACCCGCTCGTGGTAAAAGCGCATGTCATTGCCCGGCGCGTTTCCGGTCACAAGGGTCAAACGCAGCGCGTCCGCCCCGTACTGGTCGATGATTTCCAGCGGATCAATCCCGTTTCCAAGCGACTTGCTCATCTTGCGCCCCTGCGAATCACGTATCAAGCCGTGAATCAATACCGTGTGGAACGGTGACTTCTTCGTGTGCTCCAACCCGGAAAATACCATGCGGATGACCCAGAAGAAGATAATGTCGTATCCGGTCACCAACACGTCGGTCGGATAGAAATATTCCAAATCCTTCGTCTGCTCGGGCCATCCCAGCGTGGAGAACGGCCACAGTGCGGAGCTAAACCACGTATCCAACGTGTCCTCGTCCTGTGTAAAATGCGTACATCCGCAATGCGGACACGTTTCAGGCATTTCCCTGGCCACCACGAACTCGCCGCACTTGTCACAATAGTAGGCAGGAATGCGGTGTCCCCACCAGATTTGCCGGGAAATGCACCAATCCCTGATATTTTCCAGCCAGTGCAAATATGTCTTGTTAAAACGCTCCGGCACGAATTTGAGTTCGCCGGTCTTTAACGCCTCGATGGCCGGCTTCGCCAGCTCGTCCATCTTGACAAACCACTGCTGTTTGATTAACGGCTCCACGGTCGTCTTGCAACGGTCATGCGTACCGACGCTGTGCATGTGCGGCACCGTCTTTACCAGATATCCTTGCTCGTCCAACTCCTTCACGATTGCCCGGCGCGCCTCGTAACGCTCCATTCCCGCATATTTCCCGCCATTTTCATTGATGGTGGCATCGTCGTTCATAATGTTGATTTCTTCCAGATTGTGGCGTTTACCGACCTCGAAGTCATTCGGGTCGTGCGCCGGCGTAATCTTCACCGCCCCGGTTCCGAACTCCTTATCCACGTAAGCGTCCGCCACGACCGGGATTTCCCTGTTTACCAACGGCAAAATCACCTTTTTGCCGACCAGGTCCTTGTAGCGTTCATCCTCCGGGTGTACGGCAATCGCCGTGTCCCCGAGCATCGTTTCCGGACGGGTCGTGGCGATTTCCAAGCATTCGTCCGACCCTACGACCGGATACTTGATATGCCAGAAATGTCCGTCCTGATCCTCGTGCTCCACCTCGGCGTCCGACAGCGAGGTCTGGCATTTCGGGCACCAGTTGATGATACGGGAACCCTTGTAAATGTATCCTTTCTCATACAAGCGGATGAAAACCTCCTCCACCGCCTTGGAACATCCCTCGTCCATCGTGAAGCGTTCCCTGTCCCAATCGCAGGAAATGCCAAGCTTTTTCAACTGGTTTTCAATCGTTCCCGCATACTCCTCTTTCCACTGCCAGGTCCGGGCAAGGAATCCATCGCGGCCGAGCTCCTTCTTGTCGATGCCCTCTTCCTTTAACTGGTTCGTCACCTTCACCTCGGTCGAAATCGCCGCATGGTCGGTTCCCGGAATCCACAGCGCGTTGTATCCTTCCATCCGCTTATAGCGAATCAGGATGTCCTGCAGGGTATTGTCCAGGGCATGTCCCATGTGCAGCTTTCCCGTGATGTTCGGGGGCGGCATCACCGTGGTAAATGGTTTTCTGCTTTCATCCACTTCGGCGTGAAAATACTTGTTCTCACACCACTTTTCATACAACTTTTCCTCAATCTCCTTCGGATTGTAGGTCTTGGCCAGTTCTTTACTCATCACTTTCACCCTCCATACCATGAGCACTTGGCATCCGTATTTTGGACGCTTACGTGCGAATGTACTCCGCACTCCTTTACTCTGAGCACTTAGGGACCGTATTTTGGTCGCTTACGTGCGAATGTAGTTACCTGCAACTTGGCGAGGTCTTTTCGAGCCTAGTGCAGCGTAACTTCCTTGGCTTCGAGCCTAGTCGTGCGGAGTTTCCTCTTACTATGAGCACTTGGCGAGGTCGGAGCCCTCTTCTATAAAAAAATGCCCCTTACTCGCGTAAAGGGCGGAATTCTCCGCGGTACCACCTTAATTTATCACTCTTCCGGTTCTATAACGTAAACCACCACGGGACGTCCTACCTACGCATGTGCCGGCACGCCGGCTTCGCCGCTTTCAGACATCCGGTTTGGAAACCACGTTCCATAATCCCTACACCGAAACCACCTTCCAGCCGATGAGCGGTTCTCTCTAGCGGCAGTAATTATGTACTCCTTTTCCGCACTACCTTTTTCTTATCCGTTATATCATAACTTTGGAAAACCGATTTGTCAAGGAATTTAGTTTTTCTTTAAGCATTCTTAATGATTTTAACGAGTTTTCGCGGTTTTTCAATTTTTTTGTAAGTCTGTCATAACCTTCACCCTTACCTCTCTTTCATTTTGATATGAAAATCATATCGCATCAGATTTTTCCTTGATTTTCAAGCGTATTATGCATATAATATAATAGAAAGCGAGGTGCCCTCCATGGCTTTACCACAAGAAAAGCTTTATACGATTGATGACATTTACGCCCTTCCGGACGGACGGCGGGCGGAGTTGATTGACGGCCAGATTTATGACATGGCTCCGCCGATGCGGCTACACCAGCATATCATCATGAATCTCTCGGCCACTATCTACAACTATATAAAAGGCAAAAACAAGCCGTGCCTGGTTTATCCCGCTCCATTCGCGGTATTTTTAAATGATGACGACCATAATTACGTGGAGCCGGACATTTCCGTCATATGCGACAAAAGCAAGCTTGACGACCACGGATGCAACGGCGCGCCGGATTGGATTGTCGAAATCGTATCCCCATCAACGCAGCGGATGGATTACGGCGTCAAGCTTTTCAAGTACCGTACCGCCGGGGTAAGGGAATACTGGATCGTAAACCCTTCTACCCAAACCGTCACCGTGTATGACTTTGAAAACGAATCCGGAACCAAGCAGTACACCTTTGATGATGACATTCCCGCGAGTATCTATGATGACCTGGTGATTCGCATGGCTAGCTTGCTTTTATAGCCAAAAAACAATAGACCTATTGCAAGTGATGCCGGAACGTGACAAGCGGCGGCAAGGCGCACAGCCCCGTGAATAGCAAGAACGTACCTACTGTTGCCGCATTTTATGTATCATTTCCACAATGGAATATCCATAATTTTCCGCCGTCGCCCAGCCGGTTCCCTGCGGATTTTCCTTTTGTCCCAGCCACTCCACATAAGGGGCCGCCCCCTTGGTCACATATTCATAACGTTCATCCACGCACTCCTGGTTCAACGGGTCAGTCGACGCATACGCTTTTAAATGCTGTATCTGGGCCCGGATTCCGGTTCGCACGTCAGGATAGGAATTTCCCGGTACTCCGCCGCCGGTGGTGCCGATTCCGGCGAAATTGAACTGCTCAATCGAAGCGTCGCCGCCATATTGAAGCCACCCGGTCTCCTTCATGGCCTGAACGAATGCCACCTCCGGGCGCACGCCCTCGGCCGCCGCCTCCTCGCAATACATCTGGCAAAAGGTCTCTATCGAATCCGCGCCGCCTTTCGCCAACTCTTCTGCGGGATACTCCATGCCGGACGATTTAAAATAGGCCACCATCTGTTCCGCGCTCACGTTACTGCTTCCCATGATGGGATACTGGCCGTCGGCAATGGCCTCCTCGGCCGCTCCCACCTCGCCGTCTGTCCCTGCATTTTCTTCCTCACCATTTCCACTTAAAGCCTCGTCTCCTTTCTCTTCCGCATTTTCTGACTCGTCCGGATTTTCCCCGACGTCATTTTCCGCATTTTCGCCTTGACGCGCCGCCTCGTTCTCCTCGGCGGCCTTCGCGGAAAGTTCTTCCGCCTTCGCCCTATTTTCCATATAGGAGCCGCCAATGCCGAGCACAATCGCCAAAACAAATGCCAGTCCAATTTCCATGTATAATTTTACCTTGCGGTTTTGTAACCATTCCCACTTCATAGATTGCAGCTCCTCGATTTTATGAAATCTTCCTATTGATACGCCATGTCCGAACCGTGTCTTTATGTACAGAAAACGCACAATTTTATGCGTTTGCCATAAATATCAACACCGCCTTATCCATACCTATGCTTGTTTGTATCATTTTATACCATTCTGCTTCAGGACGCAACCGCTTGCTTGTTACTGATATATTATTCTGCTTTACCCTACTTGTTTTACCCTGGCAAATCAGTTATACTTACCCTAAACAAAGAAAGGCGGGTGTTTTACGAATGGGATATTATTTAAATCCAGACAACACAAAATTTACCCAATGTACCAATTCCGAAATATATGTCGACAAAACCGGTCTCATCGGTTACTGTAACCGCGTCCTTAATTCCTTACAAAAATACATTTGTATGAGTCGTCCCCGCAGATTCGGCAAATCCGTTTCAGCGGATATGCTGATTGCTTACTACAGCAGGGGATGTGATTCGTCCGCACTATTTGCAGAATATGAAATTGCCAGAACCGAAAGTTATACCAAACATTTGAATCAATATAACGTGTTATTTTTAAACATGCAAGAATTTTTGAGCCGTACAAACTCCATGGATAAAATGCTTGAACTATTGAAAGGCAAGGTAATTCGCGATTTAAAACGGGATTATC
>CATLEQ010000054.1 GCA_949915905.1 uncultured Lachnospiraceae bacterium
CGAATTTCTGGGAGTACGTGGGTGCATACGTGGCACGCATGCTGATACATGTCGCCTCGTTTTTGGTGACGTTCTTGTTTGCCATCATTATCGTGCGGGCGCTGACGGTCGCGGTCGACCTCATAGGCGAACTGCCGATTTTGGGCACTATCAACCATTGGGGCGGAGCCGCGGTCGGGCTGGTTACTGCGGTGATTATTATCTGGATTTTGTTTTTGCTGGTCACGGTCACGTACAATACGACGTTCAGCGCGGCATGCATCGACCAGATTGAAGGCAACGCGCTTTTGAAGTTCTTGTATGACACGAACCCGCTGCTCGGGAAGCTGATATCGTTTTGAGGAGGCGCGGGGCTGAATCGACTGTGGATAGTATGTTGTTTTTCACGGGGGACACCCAAATGTTACTATTCATAGTAACCCAAATAAAAAAATATGAAATTTCCCCTTGCAAAATGGACGCATTTGTGGCATTATATATAGTGTCGCAGGAAATTAGTTTTCTGGGTGAATTTCATAGTGGTCCTCGATAGCTCAATGGTAGAGCACGCGGCTGTTAACCGCGGGGTTGTTGGTTCGAGCCCAACTCGGGGAGTTGAAAGGAAATCTCGTAGACGCTGAGTCTGCGAGGTTTTGTTTTATCTATTGTGTTTGCTTACCAGACAAATATAGGAACTAAATATAAACGAAATAGTGAGGCCGGGTATCCGCGGGTTGGCAGAGGAGTTGCTGATCCAAAGGCAAGAATTACGATGCGTTTCTTTGAAAATTTTAAATTCTCTCTATATAAAAAAATATATTGACAAGAATCAGTGGGAGTGATAAATCACTCCCACTGATTTTTATAAGAATCAGTGGGAGTGATAAGATAATTATGTAAAAACAATACGAGGGAGGTATGCAATATGAGCGAAACGAAGTATGAATTACTGGTTGTAACAAACGACTGTGAAGAAACATTTGATTTGGAAAAAGTACCGGGTAAAGAAACGGAACTGGTAAAGGAGCAGAAAAAGCAGTTATCCGCAGAGCTGGATTTGAGAAGGCTGGTGGTAAATTTGAATAATACGTCTACCCTTTTATACATCTCCTACAACGCCTTGTCCGGAACGAGTGTTCAATCAAAGGTGTCAGGGCTTCAAAAACAGTTGTCGGATTTATGCGCGCAGAGCCAGGCCGCAATGGGCAGCATCCGCAGCAATACAGAAATTGTTTTTGAACAATTGCCGACAGTGTATACATTGTTGGTAAGTGGGGAAGCGCCTGCGGCGATGGAGCTCCTTGTTTCGTGCAGTGTCTATGCAGGAAAGATGGCACGGATATCAGAAGAGTTGGCAGAGGGATTTGAAAAGATGGCGGATAAGGCTCAGGGTGCCTTGGAAGGCTCACAAGATTTATATGCAAATGATCTGAAAAAGAAGCAAGAAATTACAGATCAGATCAATGAAATGCGCGCAAAGCAGGCGAAACTGAAAAAACAGTCTGAAGAACTGCAGGGAACCTTGCAGGAAGTGGAAGAGAGGTATGCAGATGCCCGGAGGCGGGAAGAAAGGGCAGAAAAAAATGCGATGATTATGGGGATTGTGAATGTTTGCGCATCCACTTTGTCATTTGGGCTGGGTGCGCTTGCGGAACAGACAAAATCTCGGCAGGAGACATGGCAAAATATGCAAAGTTCAAAGATAGGGGCAGAGCAGAAGGAAAGCCAGAAAGAGCTGCAGAAGGTGCAGGAGGAATTAGAAGCACAAGAGCAGGCAGTAAGTGAGGCGCAAGAAGAGCTTGCCGCAGCAGAACGGGAACTTTCTAAGATTGAGGCAGAGGCGCAGGGGACAGAGGAAGGGGATTAT
Source organism: uncultured Lachnospiraceae bacterium (assembly GCA_949915905.1). Lineage (GTDB taxonomy): Bacteria > Bacillota > Clostridia > Lachnospirales > Lachnospiraceae > Schaedlerella. Next base: position 1,847 of record CATLEQ010000054.1, read on the forward strand.
GCTGAGAAAAAAGAAGCCGCAGAGCAGAAGGTAAAGGAACTGAAAGATAAGGTTGCAAAAGAAAAAAAATCTGCTGAAAATAAAAAGAAGGCTGTTGAAGCGGCGCAGGCAGCTTTAGATGGACTTTCCGAGCAGCTCGCGAAAGAGCGGGAAGATATGAAGCATACGCTGGAAAAAGCAGAGGCCACAACGTCTGAGATATTTCAGATGAAATTGAACATGCAGAAAGAAAACAGAGAGATTGCAGGGGAGATGGCCGAAATGGCTGAGATATTAAAAGGACAGCAGGACCTTATGATCAGCACGGATAAAGCTGTTGAAATGTTGAAACTGGCGATCCGGTGCCTTGGAAATATTGTGGTGGCGTTTTCGGAAATGGCTCTGTTCTGGCGCAGCATAGAGCAAGGGTGCAAGAACTTGCAAGATGGGGCGTTTATGATGCAGGTCAAAACATTTGCACAATTTGACAGTGAATTGCAAAAAACCATGTATGAAGGTGAAAATTTCAAAAAGACTATTTTGACGTATATGGCTACCTGGGTGGCACTCCATGCCATCAGCACGGATTATTACGTTGCCTCACAAGCGATCGGAAAAAAAGTGAGGGGCTATATCGGTAAAAATCTGTTTGGAGAAGAAGCTTTTAAAGAGGCATCGAGACTGGCGGAGGAAATCATAGGTTCGATGCAGGAGGAACAGCAGTCGATTGATGAGAGCAATGCAGTTATAGAGAAAATACGTTTGGGAATATCAACTGAGGTGCGGTAAGATGTCATTTTATAACTACGAGGAAATTGATAATAAGATAGACAGGCTTAACAGTAAAATTATGAGCGCTGCCATTCAGAGTAACCTGGTACTGAAAGCAGCGTCTATAGGTAAGAATGCCGCCATTCGGAGTAATAGTAATCTGGTGTTAAGAGCCAAAAATACAGACGGTATGGCGAATTCCGTTTTGAAGCAGCCAGAGAAAATGGGGCCGGATCTTTCGGCAGTGGCCATTTTGGCGGCAGAAGAGATAAAGGAATATGTGGCGCAGATATGGAATGATAACCAGGCAAGAGAAGAAGAACTGGAAAAGCTGCAGGATGAATTAAATGAGAACATCCGATTTCTTGCAAAAGAGAGAAATAAATTGCAATGCTACATTGCAGAACAAAAAAATGTTTCTGAAAAGAAAAGGGGATTGGAAGAATCCATCGGCATGGTGATAGGTCAGTTGAGGGAAACGGAGGCCAAACTGCAGGAGGTATATAATGTTTACAGGGCGGCAAATAACAAAGGATGGAAAATTATTTTTTATCCCGCACTTGCTTTTGAAGCCTTAAAGTATACAGCGGAAAAGAAAGACCAGATATTGGAGGAACAGAGGAGAGACCGCAGGAATGACTACAAGAAGTTGTTCGGTGAGCAGCAAGTATATTTGCAGCAGGAGGCAGAACTTGACAGAGATATCCAAAACAGTATGAATGTAATTGCGCAAGCGGATACTGTGTTAATTACGCAAAAGATGGAGTTAGGCCGCTTAAAAGACATGATTGTGAAAGGCAGCAACGCCTATATCTACTATTCCATGCTCGGGGAGAAAATTCAGTCAACAAAGGAGCGTCTGGTGTTGGAACGGGATTTTTGTGAGAACATAGAAAAAGTATCTATGACACAAAAGGAACTGGAAGAACTTCTTGAAACCTGGGAACAGAATAAAAATGACAGCGAAACCGTATATCAGATTTTGCAAAGAATGTTTGATGTTTCCAGAACAGAATGTTATGGAAAAGAAATTGGAGAGGAATTTGACGATTCTTCTTATATAAGAAGCCGTTTTGAAAAGATTAGAGGAGTACATATTCAAAGTGGCTATATCATAGATGGCATCCAGGTTCTCTATGAGAATGAAATCAAGAGTCAATTCCACGGAAAAATGGGAGGGAGTGAATATGTAATTGAGTTTGATCCCGGGGATGAATTACGGAGCGTGGAAGGTCATTATTCCGTACCCTATATGATACCGTCGGGGGATGCGATCGGAGAACTGTTTCTTATAACGAAAAAGGGAAAACGATATGGACCGTATGGAGATTCTCTGAAAAGGGGCTTCGGCTTTCGTATTGAACTGCCGGAAAATGCACACTTTTTGGGGTTTTATGGGAAAAGCAGCCAAAATCAGTTTATTACAAAACTGGGACTTTTATATGCAGAGGCAAATTAAAAGGAGGAAACAAATTATGGCGGGAACCGAAGCGTATATCTTAGGAAAAAAGTATGTTTTTTTTGGAGTGGACAAATGCGTAACAGATGAAATTGCGAGTCAGGGAAGTAATGAAAGATTTAAGGAGGACTTTGTGATATGGAGAAAATGGATGGAAAGTGTGACGAAGAACGATGTAATTGTCGTATGTGATCCATACAAGATGGGGGGCATATCCAGGGATAGAATAGCTACAGTAAATAGTGCGTTTGCTGCCGGAGAAAAAACGCAACAAGAAATTGATGCGAGAGGAACGGAAATTGCCAATATGGCAAACGCTGCGGCAAATGGGTTTGCAGGGCTGTTGAATGGGAATGTGGCAAAGGAAGCGGCGGGCTGGGAGGCTGCAATCAATGGAATGTTTTTAAGTTATAATGCAAACACGGTTTTTGGGATGCAGTATACCGGATATAGGTTAAATATCCCTTCCGTTGGATCTTTCCGGACAGTATTGTTTATAGATTTTCAATCGGTGATAGATAGGAAACGAGAACTGTTGCTTCCGGTTGTGATGCATGAAACAACACATTTTTTAGAAGAAATATCGCTTGGGGGATGGTGTTTTGGAAGCGATGGGAAGCTTAGTGAAAATGTTGATAACGCTGGACTGTGGGGGGTGGAATGCTCAGGAAGCCTGGGTCTGGATCCTGAATGGAAAGGTGTTCTTTCAGACATAGCAACATACCAAAAAGAATGCGAGGAAGAAAGAATGACCAGCCTTGTTGAGAAAATGACGATTGGCAGTTTGTATGAAACAGGCGATAGAGAATGGCTTGATGGATTGAAGGAAATATTCCGTGAAGTACTTGTAAAAAAAGGAATCTGTGTTGGTTAGAATGAACATATTCGCATCCTCCGAGCCGGTCAGCGTAGTGACTGGCTCGGAGCTGAACAGTAAGGTGATTGTGAAGTAAGAATATTCCCGCTTCTTGAAATTAATGGTATGACCCTGCCCGTCTTTTTCCCATTACTAGCCATGCGGCGGAAGCGACCATAAGGGCGGTCAGCCATCCAATCGGCGCATGGTCGCCTGTTTTGGGCGGAAGTTTGTCATTTCCCTGATTTTGTGCAGGAACGTTTGACGGTTTCTGCGCGGCTTCATTTGAAGAACCATCTGACGGCTTTTGCGGCTGTCCGTTTGACGAAGCGTCATCCGGCGTCTCATCGGGATTGTTTGGCTGTTCCGGTTTACCATCTGGTTCGCCGGGATTTTCACCGGGTTGTTCCGGTTTATCATCTGGTTCGCCGGGATTTTCACCGGGTTGTTCCGGTTTATCATCTGGTTCGCCGGGGTTTTCACCGGGTTGTTCCGGTTTCCCATCGGGATTCTCAGGATCTTCCGGTTGCTTTTGTTCCTGAATCGTTAATGTTGTCTGCGCTTGTCCGTCGGTAAAGCGAATTGCAACCGTGTGGTTCCCTACGGCCAGCGTTTTAATATAATCCGGCTTGAACATGATAACCGTGGAGCCGGACGTGGCCGTATAGTGTTCTTTCGCAAGCTCCGTTCCGTCCACCAATACGCTGACGAACTTGTCAAAATCACCATCCGCCCTGATGGTCACGTCCGTGTCCGTGCCGGCCGCGATTGTCTGGTCGGCACCCTCGAGGATGGAAATGGAGGGGAGCGGCTTCAGCGCGGCAATTGCCGCTTCGATTTTGGCGGCGTATTCGTCCACGACGTCTTGCTCCCGAATGTCCTTCCCCCTAACGACCGCGTTTATTGCCGTTTGTACTGTGTCAAAATCTATGTAACCGCCCTTGTCCAACGCGTTTGCCCTGGCAATGGCCTCATCTACCGCGGTATAATCCGCGTCTAAGAAGGATACTTGTCCGTTTGCATTGTTGCTTGCAATATTTTCGTAGGACGGCTTTCCGTTTGCAGTGACGACCCCGCCAACTTGAATGTTGCTTTCAGAGGAAATGCCTCCCGCTCCGATTTCCGTCGTCCCTCCGCTAATGATGATGTCACCGTTGGCATGAATTCCGGATACGCCGGAATTGGCGGGGGAAACGACGTTCGAGTCCGTCATCGTCAGATTTCCGGTCTGCACAAAGATGCCTTTGTAATTCGGCGCGGATGTGCAAGTCACATTGGAATCGGTAATTTCCAAGTTGCCATTCCGACAATAAATACTCACGTCGTTCGTGGATTCGGATTCTATCGAGGAATTATTGATAACCGTGTCGCTGTTTACGAAAAAAGCCGGCCAATAACCTTTGGCTTTCAATGTCGAGTTGTCCGTGACCGAAAGGCTCGAGCAAAAGAGGCTGTTGCTTTTCACGGATGTCGCATTGACGGTGGAAGCGGAAACGGTGATGTTTTCATTTGCCGACAATGCCAGCCCGGTGTTTGCATATACGTTGACATCGGAGCCGTTTACAATCTCCAGATTCCCGCAAGATACCACGTACTGTTCGGCCGACGGGACGGCGAGCTTGCTGCCCGAGATTTTTAAAGTGCCGGTAATGGCAATTCCCGCGTCCACCGAGTTCATGGTAATGCTTGAATTGTCTGAAATCGTGAGCGAGGTCGCGTCCGTGGCGTTGATCCCCGTGCTTTGGGCATATTGGCCGGAACTTGTCGGCATGCTAATCTCTATCTGGGAATTGCTGATTTTGTTCTCGCCTCCGCAAATATAGATGGCATAGGCACTGTTATCTTGTTGCAAATTGCCGACGGTAATCTGTAGCCTGGCATCTTGGATGGCCAGTCCGCCATTGTCAATACGGATTCTACAAAGGGCGATACTCCCCAAACCCGGAGCCTGGCTTGCATGGATGGCAAGGCTTCCGCCGCCCGTTCCTTTTAGCCGAAACGGACTGCTGCTGAAAATGCCAAGGTGGGCGTCAATGGAGCTTTGTCCAATCAGCTCCACGGTTACGCCCTGCTCTTGTATTTCGATTCCATAGGTCAGGACGTTTCCGATATCGGCAGCAGCGATGGACGCATTATCCAGTGTCAGTGTCTTTGTGTTTGGATTATATTTGGCCGTGCCACTTCCACAAGATATCATATAATCTTGCGCCTGAAGAATGTTGGATCCGTTTACCATGATGGATCCGGTGTCCGCGGAGGCCGTTTCAGGGTGCAGAATGCAGATAAAACATACGGCCAGAAGCAAAGTGAGTAATTTTTTTGTTGCTCGCATTTTCGTGTTCCTTTCTTTATGTGACTGTTATGGTTTCAGCAGTTCATTCATATATTGTACTTTTATGTCGTATGTCGTGAAAACGGGTCAGTAAAATATTGAATTTATTGCCTGGTATAATCCAATTTAAATACCGTGCTGTTTCACTGAGGATGTTTTTTCGAGAGTGCATGTATAAAAACGCAGGCGTAGCGGGCTACGCCGAGGCTTTTACACATGTGCTATCGGGAAAAGCAGACCAGTGAAACGTATGGTTATTTAAAGTGGATTATACTAGCCTTAGTGTACTATAGTTTGAAGAAGAAAGCAACTTCTTTATGGTGGAGAAAAATTGGTTTTTTGCATAGCTTGTTATTTTATTTGGGCGGGATTGACTGCGTGTGACATGTATATTGCTGCACGTAACGTGCAGCCAATTTTGCGCAACATTTTATAGTTATTTGCAAAAAATAATTGCATGAGAATGCAATTAATGGTATAATGTTCAAAAGGAACGAAGACATACAAGTAGGGAAGCCTTGTTTCATATGTTTAGAAACAAGGCAGATGGTTTATCGCAAAGGAAAATTTGAATTTGGAGGAACGGGAAGATGAAGAAAAAATTGATTTTTGGCGCGGCTGCCGCCCTTGTCGTGGTGCTTGTCCTGGCAGGGCTGGTCTTTTTAGTGTGGGACACGGCCGGCAAAGAGGGTGAAATTAAGGATCTGGAGGCAAAGATAGCGGAGATGGAGCGAAAGCAAATTGCCACAGATGCCATCAAGGAAGAAATAAAGCAGATTTCCAAATATTCCGCTTATGAGTTTAGTTATACTTCCATCTTATGCTTTTCGGATCAAAACCAGCTTTTGGGAATTAAGATTCCGCTGACGGGGAGCAAGTTCATCGCCACGCTTGACGGCAAGATGAACATTGGCATAGACGGCGAAAAAATACAGTTTACGGAAACGAAGGATTCCGAAGGAAGAGTCACCGAAGTCACGCTCATGGTTCCACATTCGGAGATTCTGGACAACTATACGATTACCGATTCATTGGAAATATATGACGAGAAGAGTAACATTTTCAATCCGGTCAAGGTGGAGGATTATAATAATTTACGGGCCGAGGCCGAGAAAAAGGAAGCAGAGAAGGTGCAGGGGAGCGATGTCTTGCAGAAATCAGATGAATCCGTCAAATACCTGCTTATGTCGCATTTCCAGGCGGTGTACGGGGATGGCGTGGAAATAAGGTATGAGTATTTGGAGGAAACAGAATAAGAAGCGCGAGAAGTGATATGTTGCTAAAATGACCGCGCTTGGTGCAAGAGTCCGGCAAGCCGGACTCTTTTTTCTGTTGAAAAACTTCGTGTGAAGAGGTATAATAAAAGAGATTAAAGGAAAAACTAACCAAAATATCTTATAGAGGTGATTGGTATGGAAATTGAAATTAAAAGGGACTATTACTTGGAACAGTTGATAAAGCGTAAAAATAATGGTTTAATCAAGATTGTTACCGGAATCAGAAGATGCGGTAAATCCTATTTGCTCCGAACGCTGTTTAAAAAATATTTGTTGGAAAACGGGGTGGATGAAAGTCATATTATCGAAATGGCGTTTGATTTATTTGATAATATGGATTATAGAGACCCGAGAAAATTTTATCCATGGGCAAAGGAGCAGATTAGGGATGAAGAGAAATACTATGTTCTTTTGGACGAAGTGCAGTTGTTGGATGAATTTGTGAGCGTCCTGAATGGCCTGGCAGATAAAAAGAATTGTGACGTTTATGTGACCGGGAGTAATGCGAAATTTCTTTCAAAGGATATAGCGACGGAGTTCGGGGGCAGAGGCGATGAAGTTCATATGTATCCTCTGAGCTTTTCGGAGTTTATGTCCATATATGATGGGAACCGCTATGATGGATGGAACGAATATATTACCTATGGCGGCATTCCTCTTGTGGTATTGGCAGAAACCGAAGAGCAAAAGATGGCAATGTTGGACAACTTGTTGAAAGAAACGTATATCCGTGATATCGTGAAACGGAATAAAATCAGAAATATCGGCGAGATGGAGACCCTGCTGGACGTGTTGTCGTCGGCAATAGGAGCATTGACAAATCCAAACAAGCTTCAGAATACATTTAAGAGTGTGAATAAATCAAAAATAACGGCCACGACCATTACCAAATATATCGAGTATCTTGAAGATGCCTTCCTGATTGAAGAGGCAAGCCGCTACGACATCAAAGGGAAATCTTATATCGGTACACCGATGAAGTATTATTTTATGGATATGGGGCTTAGAAATTCCCGAATTAATTTCAGACAAATGGAAGTGACGCACTCCATGGAAAATGTAATCTATAATGAACTTAAAATGAGAGGCTTTCACGTTGACGTGGGAAATCTTACCATTGTGGAAAGCAAGAATGGCAAGCCCGTAAAGAAGCAGCTGGAAGTTGACTTTATTTGCAATAAAGGTTCTAAAAAGTATTACATTCAGTCAGCATACATGCTTGGTACGAAGGAGAAGATGGCACAAGAAATCAGACCGTTTTTGAAAATTAATGATTCATTTAAGAAAATCGTGGTCACGTCGGATACGCCCAAACCATTTTATACAGAGGAGGGAATCTTGATGATGAATGTATATGATTTTTTGTTGAATCCGAATTCACTGGAATTATAGTGAACCATTTTTGACTCCGACACCAATATTATATTTCAGCATCGATGGAAAAACAAGAGCGTTTTCGGCGCCGCCGCGTGTTAAGCCCATATTAAGTGAAAAACACTAAATTGTATGTTGAGATTAAGTCCAAGACCTGCGATAATAAAAACAGAAAATGAGAAGTGCTCTATACTCATGGGGCGTGCAGTCCTGCAAAAAATGACAGAAATTAGCATTTGAATTTTAGAAGGAGGATTTAGGTGATGAGACAATACGAGACATTTGAATTAACATTTTCTGGCACGGCACCGGAAGGCAGCGAGGCGCAGGTGAACTTGGAAGCGGTGTTTACCAACGGGGAGACGAAGGTTTGCGTGAAGGGTTTTTATGCGGGAAATGATACATATAAGGTTCGTTTTTACCCGGAGCTGGCGGGAACCTGGCAGTGGCAGACAAGTGGCGTGGCAGAGGCTTCGGGCGAGGAGGAGTGTCTGGCGGCGGAAGGGGAGCGGCCTTTGCAAAATGGCAAGTGGCATGTCGGGCGCGGCATCGTGCGCACGGACGGCTTGCATTTTAAATATGCCGACGGCAGCAGTTACAAGCCGTTCGGAACGACGATTTATGCGTTGGTACACCAGGAGAAGGAATTGATTGACCAGACGATGGAGACGCTTGGGACGGCTCCGTTTAATAAGGTAAGATTTTGCGTGTTCCCCAAGCATTATGACTACAACCACAATGATCCGGAGTATTTTGCCTTTGAAAAGACGGACGGCAAGTGGGACGTGCATCGCCCGTGCCTTGCCTACTGGGACGCACTTGAGGCGCGGATTAAGGAACTGGACGCGATGGGCATCCAGGGAGACTTGATTTTGTTCCATCCGTACGACTGCTGGGGATTTGCCGAGCTGAGCGAAGAGGAGTGCATGGTGTACCTGGACTATTTACTGCGCCGTTTGTCCGTGTATCCAAATCTTTGGTGGAGTTTGGCGAACGAATATGATTTGATGGAGCATTTCGAATTACAGTGGTGGTATGACTTTGCGAAATTTATCGCGGAAAACGATCCGTACCATCATTTGTTGAGCAACCATAATTGCATTCCGTATTGGGACTTCGCCGAGGAGCACACGACGCACTGCTGTATTCAGGACACCTGCGTGAAGCAGATACCGAATTTGCAGAAAAAGTTCGGCAAGCCGGTCGTGTTCGACGAATGCTGTTACGAGGGAGACTTGCAGTATCCATGGGGCAATATTTCTGCGCGTGAGATGACAGAACGTTTTTGGAACGCGGTTACCTTGGGCGGGTATTGTACGCATGGCGAAGTATTTGAAAACGAGGAGGAGGTACTCTGGTGGGCCAAGGGCGGAACGCTCAAAGGCGAGAGCCCGGCGCGGATTGCCTTCCTGCGTTCCATCGCGGAGGAACTGCCCGGCAACCTGGAATTCGTTCCCGGACGGATGTCATCCATGTCTTATGAACAATTGAAGGAGATGGAAGCCAATCCGGAGGCGGTGAAGCATTTGCCGGTGATTGCAAGGGGAATGTTGAAAATGTCGGAAAGTCAGTTTGGGGCCTTCATTGAGCGGCACATGGAAGTAATGGGTCATTGCGGCGAGGAGGCGTATCTGCGTTATTTTGGCCGGGCGTGTAACGGGCGCGGTGTCATGGAATTGCCGGAGATGGGCAACTACGAGGTGGAGGTCATAGACACCTGGGAAATGACGCGCACGAAGGCAAAAAGCGGCGTGAACGGGCATGTCGAGGTGAAGCTTCCGGGCAAGGAAGGCATGGCGATACTGGCAAGGAAAATCGGATAAAGAATTAAAACAAAAATAAGAGGAGGATGCAGACGGAGAAACTGTGACGATTCAGTTGTATTACAATTTGGGCGACCATAATTCCACTTGTGCGTGGTACCAGGTTGCCCGTCAGACCGGGATTGGAAAGGATGTAAATTCCGGCGAGGTGATAGATTTGAGTGAGTTTGACACAAAGGATACGCGTGAATGACCTGAAAAATGGCGATTCTCGTTTTGTGTCGTGTACTTTTTCCAGCCAGGACGTTATGATGATTTGTGAAAGGAGGGCGCGGGTAAATGGACCAAAAGAAAATCGGGACATTTTTAAAGGAACTTCGCAAGGAGAAACAACTGACACAGGAACAGCTGGCGGAGATGCTTGGCGTGACGAATCGGAGCGTTTCGAGATGGGAGAACGGTATCAACATGCCGGACTTTGACGTGGTCATTGAGTTGGCAAATTATTATGACGTCAGCATTGAAGAAATATTGGATGGAGAAAGGAGAAAAGAGGAAATGATTGACAAGGAAGAGGAACGGACGCTGTTAAAGGCGGTGGATTATGCGAACGAGGACAAGGTAACGTTCTCAAGAAGATTGTGTGCGCTGTTTGTGGTGGCAATTTTTGCGTTTATCGTATATGGGGTGATTGAAATGCAGGGACTGGCCTCGACGGGCATTTATGAAAAAATTGCCAACGTCTCGCTGGGATTTGTGTTTGGCATGTTGCTGGTCGGCGCGCTGTTCACGAGCCGCTATGGGGAGAAGGTTCGGGCGTTTAAGCGGAAGCTGTTGCGTAAGACGGTATGACGGACGATTACTATTCACGGATGATATATGGAGGGCGAGAATGATGGAAAAAAGAAATACGACGATGTGCAAGGTCATAAGCCCCGTGTTGTTTGTGGCGGGAATCGTCTTTTTGGTTGTGGCTTTCCTGGGTCATGAGAGCGGGTACTCGGCGGCCGTGACATGTTTTGCAGCTTCGACGTGCATGAACGTGAGGCGAAGGAAAGAATAGATGCCTTAAAAACAGGGGTTGTCGGGAAAAGTTGCATTATACTTGAATAATTGTCGAGGTTTTTTTGAGCCGGGCCGCGCGGAGCGGCCCGTGCTTTACTCTACGATGACCCTTGCACGAGCCAGGTTTTTCTCCTGCGTGAAAATGCTTTCCTTATTTCCGTTTCGTTCGGCCTTGACGCGAACGGCGGTGAAGTAAGTCCCCGGCCTGGTAAATGTGTGCGTCACCGTGGCGGTCGCCATGTCCTGCCCATGGAAATCTTCATGCGTCAGTTGTCCGCTGACCGGGAAGCAATTTTCGACCGGCACTTCCCGTTTGTCCTCAAACCCGAAATCCATGGCGGTGACGAAGCCGACGCCTTGAGGCACGATGGCTTTTGCGGTAAACGTGACTTCCTCGCCCGCCTTTACCTTTACGCAATCACTACCGTTTTGAATCGCGGCCGTATCGTGTGTTTTTGCCGTCAATTCCACGATTGGCTGTACGCCGCAGCGTTTCGTGGCATCCTCTTCCAAGCAAATCTGTCCGTCCTCGTAGCGGTACACGCTGCTTGCCGGCGGAGTTCGGATCCGCGCCGAGGTAGCCGTCAACCGTCCAAAAATCTTTAAAATATCCGGCATCCTTCGTTTTCACGTTGGGGTAGAGCACGGGCAGCGAGCCGTCGTCAATTCGGCCGGACGCCTCCAAGAACCAGACCATTGGCGGAAATCCCATGCGAAGCATTTCCCGGTACATGAATGCCTCGTTTTCCGTCATGTGTCTGCACGGGTCGCCGTCGCCGCCCACATCCAAAGAGTCGATGATTTGTCCGAATACGTTCCGCAGTTCGCGCTGCGATTGAACGTGCATGGCAATCGTGTTTGGCAGGCTCACGGGCGAACCGATGACGTAGGGGACCGCGCCGTCCCAGGCGTTGGTGTTTTCATGTGATTTCCTTCCTTTCAGTTCTTGTTGTATTTAAATTATCGCACGGAAATCTCCTCGAGGTGGATATCCTGATTCGTTAAAGGGGGAAGAAGCTCGCTTTCAAGGAGCCGGGATAAACGAGCTTCGCAACTGTTTGGGCGGCCATCCCGTGAAGCGTAACGAAAAAAAAAGAATGGGCGGATTTGAAATGAAAAAGGAATTGACGTAACGCTTCTGCCGTGATACGATGTTTGTGAATAGAGCAAGGCTTTTTAGAAATAATGTAGGAGGTTTGACAAATGAGATTTGAAGGAAAAAGTGTGGTCGTGACAGGGGCAAGTTCAGGCATGGGAAGGAAAATCGCATTGGATTTTGCCAAGGAAGGCGCGACGGTAATCGCCGTTGCGCGTAGGAAGGAACGTCTGGAGGAACTTCGGAAAGAAGCGGAGGGACTTGCGGGTAAAATTCTCCCTTATCCAGGAGACGTTTCCTTGGAAGAGGTGAATAATGGCATGATTGATTATGCAGTCAAGGAGTGCGGCAAATTGGACATATTGGTGAACAACGCGGGAGTCATGGACGAGTTTACGCCGATTGGGGAATTGAGCAACGAGCTTTGGGACAAGGTGATGAAGATAAATCTGGAAGGTCCGGTTTTTGCGATGCGTAAGGCGGTTCAAGTGATGTCCGGCCAGGAGGGTGCCGGCAACATTGTCAACGTGGCATCCATTGGCGGTGTGTGCGGGTGCCGTGCGGGGGCGGCCTATACTGCGTCCAAGCATGCGTTGGTGGGCGTGACGAAAAACACCGCGTATATGTATGCCGCGCAGAAAATTCGGTGCAACGTGGTTTGCCCAGGCGGCGTGGAGACGGAGGTCATGAACAGCCAGACGAACATCAGCCAGATGGGAATGGGCAGGATCATGGCTGGACTTGATTCCTCGATTGCGCAGGGGCAGCCGGAGGACATTTCGGCGGCCGTATTGTTCGCCGCCAGTGACGAGGCGAAGTTCATGACCGGCGCGGTCATGGTGGTGGACGGTGGAGTAAGCTGTAATTAAGACGTGATTTTTCATTTACGACCTCCGGGGATGCGTTGGCATATTCGGAGGTCGTTTGCGAGGGGGACGTTTAGGGGCATGTGAGAAGACGGGGGTGAAGGAATGGGTTTTGAGAATACGGCGGAGCGGCTGGCCGGCCTGGCCACGTTATTGTATGCGTGATGGGGTCTGCGTTTTACTCGGAAACTTCCCTGCAGG
>CATLEQ010000055.1 GCA_949915905.1 uncultured Lachnospiraceae bacterium
GAAGTCTACAAGATTCCCTATGAAACCCACCCGGCAGACCGCCCAAGGCAGTGCGTGTTCGGCGGCACGTCCAACGCCCTTGACTTCCTGCCCCTTGACCGTTCCGGCAACCGCCGCTTCATTCCCATACAGGTATGCCCGGAACAGGCGGAAACACACATCTTAGAGGACGAAGCCGCTTCCAGAGCCTATCTGAACCAGGTATGGGCGGAAGCGATGGAGATTTACAGGAGCGGCAAGTGGAAGCTGACATTCAGCCCGGAAATGGTGCGCTACCTAAAGGAACGCCAACGGGACTTTATGCCGGAGGACACCAAGGCCGGGATGATACAGGCTTTCCTTGACAGCTACCCCGGCGATACCGTCTGCTCCAAGCAGCTTTACAAAGAAGCCCTGAACCATGATTTTGACGAGCCGAAGCAATGGGAGATACGGGAAATCAACGAGATAATGAACCAGTGCGTCACCGGCTGGAATTATTTCTCCAACCCCCGGATGTTCGCCGGGTACGGCAGGCAGAAGGGATGGGAACGAGAGCATCCGGCAACAGACACCGGCAACGGGGCGGGAAAAACCCCGGAGGGATTTACGCCGGTGCCGGAGCAGATGGAGCTTCCATTCTGAAAAAATCCGGGCAGGGACAGCCCGTTGCACACTCCGTTGCTATCCCGTTGCCGAGCCGGTTGCCGGGAAAAATCCCGTAACTGCGGGCTTTTCTCCCCTTTAACAACCAAAGCAACAGAAAAATAAAAGAAAAAGTATAAAATAACCCAGCCGCCAGACAAGGATTAGTTCCAAGGTTTTTTGAAGCCCGTTGCCGGACTTCGTTGCCGACCACCTTTGTCTGGCTGTTTTCATGTATGGAGGACAACTGCCTATGGCGAAAAATAAAACAGAGATTCATGTCACCACAGTATTTGACGGCGAACTGGACGCTATGGACGTTTTCGTGAGCCTTATCGCACAGAAACACACCAGAAAAACAGATAAAGATTATCTTGCTAAAACGCAAGAAATGAGATATAATAAAGACGAGGTTCAAAGTGACCGTGTTCCGTCTGGATTGTGCGGGTAAACGGTTATGATGAACACAATGGAATATACAGGGATGGACGCACTCCTTGCCGGGAGTTTCCGGGCAGCTATCTATTGCAGGCTCTCGAAAGACGACGACCTTCAGGGCGAGAGTGCCAGCATCGCAAACCAGCGGGATATGCTGGAAAAGTTCTGCGAGAAGCAGGGATGGGAGGTTGCGGCAGTCTATCAGGACGATGGCTTCACCGGCCTGAACATGGAGCGCCCCGACCTGAAACGGATGTTGAAAGCCATTGAACGGAAGCAGATAAACCTTGTCATTACGAAAGATTTATCAAGGTTAGGGCGGAACTACTTGCAGACCGGGCAGCTTATCGAGGACTTCTTCCCAAGGAACGGTGTGCGCTATATCGCCATGAATGACGGTATCGATACCATGCGGGACAACAACGACATTGCGCCATTTAAAAATATCCTAAATGAGATGTACAGCAAGGATATTTCCAAGAAAGTCCATTCTTCCTATGTGCTGAAAGCCCAGAAAGGCCAGTTCACCGGCTGCCTTGCCCCCTTCGGCTACAAAAAAGACCCGGAGGACAGGAACCGCCTGCTGGTAGACGAGGAAACCGCCCCGGTTGTCCGGCTGATTTTCGGGTATGCGCTGGACGGGCACGGCCCCAACTACATCCGGCGCAGGCTGGAGGAAGAAAAGCACCCCTGCCCCACATGGTGGAACCGGAAACGTGGGCACCGGAACATCCGCACCAAATGGGAGAAGAAAGACCCGGAGAACGGGCGGTACATCTGGGACTTCACCGTGATTAAGGAAATCCTGATGAACCCCGTCTACACCGGCGCAATCGCTTCCCAAAAGACCGAGTACCGCTTTAAAATCGGCACTATCCGGGACAAGAAGCCGGAGGACTGGATTGTGGTGGAAGGGACGCATGAGCCGCTGGTGGACAAAAAGAGTTTTGCCATCGTGCAGGAAAAGCTGAAATCCCGCCAGCGGCCGGGGCAGTCCGGGGAAATCAACCTCTTTGCAGGGCTGATAAAATGCGGGGAGTGCGGGAAATCCCTCACCATCCGCACCACACATGAGAAGTTCCCGAAGCGGATTTTCTCCTGCAAGACCTACAATGCCTATGGGAAACAGCACTGTACCCAACACCGGATTGAATTTGACACGCTCTATTCCCTTGTCCTGAATAAAATCCGGGAGTGCGCCGCCGCTGCCCTGACCGACAGTGAAGCGGTGGCCGGGCGGCTGACCGACACCTGCGAAGCCGAGCAGAAAGGCCAGAGGGAAGCGATGGAGCGCACCCTTGCCAAAGACGAGGAACGGATTGAAGTGCTGGAAAAGATGGTGCTGCGGCTCTATGAGGACATGGTTGCCGGGCGAATCACGGACGCAAACTTCAATCTCCTGCTGGAAAAGACGCAGAAGGAACAGGCGGAACTAAAGGCAAAAGTCGAGAAAGGCAGGAAGCGCCTTGCCGATGAAATCCGGCTTGCCGTGGACGCAAGGCAGTGGGTGGAATCCATACAGGAATACCGGGACATCACCGAACTGGACGTTTCCACCTTAAACCGCCTGATTAAAGAAATCGTTGTCCATGAAACCATAGACAGCGATAAGACAAGACACATTTCTATCGAAATTCATTTTAATCTCAAACCCATACCGGAAGTGGAGCAGGTCACAGGCTGACCTCTCCCCGCTCCGGGGAGGTTCTTTAAAAACTCCATATATATTTCTTGACGTGCCGCCGCCCGCCAGAAAGCTGTATTGTTCCTACTAATTGGGGATAACACAATTCATGGACGGCGTTTCCTCCTGCCACACGGCGTATTTGAAAGAGGATTATGCCAATGCGGAATATCCGGGAGACCGGGGCAAGGCGACCGTTCCGGAGGAACAGATGCGCGAATTGATTCTCAACGCGCACAAGAACGACGTCAGCGCGAGAATACATACCATCGGCGACCAGGCAATCCACGTTCTTTTGGACTATTTTGAAGAAGCGATCGAGCGCTATGGGTATAAGCCGTATTTGCAGCACACGCTGGAACATCTGGAAAATTTCCAGGTGGAAGACATTGAGCGTCTGGCCAGGCTGCACGTACTGCCGTCCGTACAGCCGCCGCATGCGCTCATCGACCCCGAAGGGGTGGAACGTGACCTTGGTCCGGTTCGCGTGAAAGACATGTGGCCGTTCCGCAGAATGATTGACGCAGGATGCACACTGGCATTCGGTACGGACTCGCCGGTGGTGGACATCAACCCGTTCCATGGCATTTACAACGCGGTGACCCGGCAGTCCGCATTTACGCAGGAACCGAAGGGCGGATGGCTTTCGACCGAAAAGGTGACACTGGCCGAGGCACTTTCCTCCTATACGTATGGTTCGGCCCGTGCGGCATCAAGGACGGATAAAATCGGCGTACTCGCGCCGGGGAAACTGGCGGACTTATGCATCCTGGACAGAAACTTGTTTGGGAAAGCACCGGAAGAAATTTTGGAGGCCAAAGTGGTAATGACCGTCATGGACGGAAAAATCGTGTACAAAGCGTAATATTGAAATAACACTTGTAATTTTCTCATAAAAGCGTAAAATAGAATACGATACGTGAATGGAAAAATCCGCCTGACAATGGCCATTTCATCAGGCGGATTTTCATTGAGAGGAGTTACATTTATGAAAATTATAGTTTTAGCGGGGGGACTCAGCACGGAACGTGACGTGTCCCTCGTCTCGGGTGCCGGCATCTGCAAGACATTGCTGGCCAAGGGACATGATGTTTTTTTACTGGACGTATTCATGGGCTTTCCTTACGACAAGGATAAACTGGAAGAGGTATTCACCCTCCCCGGGCACGGCCTCGATGCCGCGTTTCATATCCGCACGGAAGAACCCGACCTTGAGGCGGTCAAGGCCTCCCGCGCGGGTGACCCGGATTGCTTCTTCGGTCCAAACGTAATTGATTTGTGCAAGGTGGCGGACATCACTTTCCTGGGCCTCCACGGCGGCGAAGGCGAAAACGGCAAGCTGCAGGCGGCATTCGACCTGCTTGGCATCCGCTACACCGGTTCCGGATCCCTCGGTGGCGCCGTTGCCATGCACAAGGGGCTAAGCAGGCAGATTTTCCAGAAATCGGGCGTGATAACGCCGGCCGGTGTCTGCATTCATAAAAATAAGCTCAAAAAGTCCTTAGACGACCTGGGACTTTCGCTGCCGGTCGTGGTAAAGCCATGCTGCGGCGGTTCCTCCATCGGGGTTTATATCGCCAATACGGACGAAGAATACGAGCGCGCCCTCGAGCAGTCCTTCCGTTATGAGGACGAACTGGTCATCGAACAGTACATCAAGGGGCGGGAATTTTCCTGCGGCATCGTCGGCGATCAAATCCTGCCGCCAATCGAAATGATTCCCAATGGCGAGTTTTTTGATTATGCCTGCAAGTACCAGACGGACGCCACCCTGGAGGTCTGCCCGGCCGACATCAGCCAGGAAGTCGCCTCCCGCATGCAGGAGCAGACGCTTCGCGCCTTCCACGCCCTCAAGCTTGACGTATACGCGCGGGCGGATTTCCTGATGGATGAAAACGAAAACTTGTACTGCCTGGAGGTAAACACACTGCCCGGCATGACCGAAGCCAGCCTCCTTCCCAAAGAGGCCAAGGCCGTCGGTATCGAGTACGGCGACCTCTGCGAAAAGATTATCCGGGAGACCCTCTGGGAGAGATATTCTTCCTAAGGGAAATATTTTCTAATCTGTTGGCGCATCGTGATTGCTCATCCTTTGACAGTCTAAATGCGAGGAAGCCTGATAATGCTAAGGGTTCCTCGCATTTTCAAATTCAAGAAAAGTGTAACTATATATTATTACTTTGTTCCTCCTCGTCCTTCTTCTTGCTCATACCTTGTTCCAGCGCATGGTACTCTTCTCCATCCCAGAACTCTTCCAGTCGGATCGGCATGCCTTCGACCATGCGGTGCAACCTGCTATAAATCTCGTACAATCCTTGCTGCGCGTCATTTACGCCCTTCATATATTCCGTGATTTTATGCTTGGCCGCAACCAATTGGATGGCCTTTTCCTCCAACTCAGACTCGGCTCGTTTCGCGATCACGTTCTTCCGCGTTTCGGCCTCGACGATGGCGGCCGCGACAATCTTGCGCCCTTCCTCCTGCGCCTCCGCCCTCATCATGTCGGCATCCCTCGTCACATCCTCCAACACTTTCGTAATCGTCTGGTAATCCAATAAATCGTTTTCATTCTTCTCCGTCTGCTTTTGCAGTCCCTTTTCCAGCCGCTTCACTTTCTCCGCTTCTTCTTTCCACTGCTTTTCCGCCGCCGCACATTTTGCTTCTCTCCCAAGCAATTCCGATTCCATCTTCTTGGAAATCCGAACCTGCTCCTGAAATTCCGTCTTCACCTGCGCAAGCTCCTTCTGAAGCTTTGAAATCTGCTCTTCCTGCTCCCGCCTATACTCCTCATGCTCCTGCAGCTTCCGTGTCAATTCGTCTTTTTCCTTCTGATGTGACACTTGGATCTCCTCGCCCCTTTTTTCTAAGGCCTCTATGTATTTATGCACGCTTTCCTTGCCATACCCGCCAAATAAAACCGAACGCAACATCTCGTTTTTTTCCATCGTACCTTTCCTCCTATCCCCTATAAAAGAACCGTCCTCTTCCAAGCAACCCTCCGCACTTCCCTTATATGTTTTTCCTCATCGTATTCGTACAGACATCGACACATGTTTTTCGCCTCCGCCCTATACTCTTTCTGCCTACTGCCACCATCACATAAGTATCCATGAAATACTGTGCCAAGCTTTACAAATGCCTCATGACCTTTTCCACGTCATAGTCCGGCGCGTACTTTCTGGCCACGTCATAAATCCGCCGAATGGAACTTTCATCCTCTTCCAACATGTCCGCGATCTCCGGCACGGTATAATTCTTCTTCATCTTCTTCAAGACCTGATTCGCCAACTTGTGCCGCTCCCCTGCGCGCTGTCCTTTCTTCCACCCAGATTGCTGCCCTTTCTTCCACCCGGTTCGCCATCCTTCTTCCCTGGCGATTTTTCGTTCTTCCCGGATATGTTTTTCCTCGTCATATTCATACCATCGACTCAAGTTCTTCGCCTCCGCCCTATGTTTTTTCAAAAAATCCGCGAGAATGCCTTCTTCGATACACTCGTCTATCGCCTTCCCGGTCGCGTTTTCCAGCGTCATCACTTTCGTATAATCGCGTACCTTCTGGACATAAACCGCATAATCATGCAGTGTCTTGCAGGCCGCCATCAATTCCTTGTTTTTCCCGAGGTTGATGTTTATCACCGTCACGACCAGCTCCAACTGCGGATTGTCAATTTTCTTTTTAAACGCCTTGGACAAACGGAGTTCCCATCGTTCCGGCTTCTCCTGCGGGCCATTATAAAACATGATGAACCTCGGCGTGGGAATTGTCCTCAAGGTGCGGCTGTACAAATCCATGTCCTTCGTAATGTTCTGCAAGACCTCGGATACATAAAACAAATTTCTGAGCGGCATGTTCGGGTTGATGCTTGACTGGTGTTCGAGCAAATACAGTTGCGTATCAATCACAAAGGAAATGTCATTTTTATAGGCTATATAAATTGCGTTTTCCAGCGTGTTTATCTCCAAGTCATCCACATTCTTATGATTCGACCCTTGTATCGCGTTATACAAGCTAAGAAGGTTCTCCTTATCCTTGAAAATCGCCCGAAACATCGAGTCCTTGTAGTTCCGCTTCACCTTGGGCTTTTGCGCTCTCCGTACTTCCCACGTTCCTTGTGCTTTCTGCACCCTCCGCACTTTCCGCGTTCTTTTTTTCATTTCCATTCATTCTCCTCCTTTTTTGCCTTGGCGGGAGAATCGTTGCAGTTCAGCCGGAGTCGGGCAGTAAATGCGCAAATCAGGTTGAGTTGTAACGGAGAATCCATTCTCTTCAGAATCTCCCGCTTTTGTTAAAATGGTGTTTAAAAGCATGGATTTTCTGATTTCTTGAATTACAGAAGGCTAATGCCTTGAAATGGTTCTCGAACGAAAATATGCTTTGCGATTATACTAGCACATTAAGGCGAAAATGGCAACCAAGAATTTGTTGGATTTTAGGAAGAATATATTGATAGCTACCTGACTGCAAGTCCATCCCTTGGTGCAGCGAAATAGGCTTATGATAAACGCAAGCGTTTTATTCGTTTCCTATAATTTATCACGCACATCATGAACGGAAACCAGAATGAAGAAAGGCTGCAGGACAAGGTCGGTATTTCCCTTGACACGGCAGCCCTTTATTTAAAACAATATGGAAAGGCGAAATCTTAATTGCTTTAATCTTGCCGGAATCCTTCCATCAGTCCTTTGATTACTTCCTGCCGGATTCCCTCTTCCTTCTGGCTGCACGCCTGATAATCCGCGTAGCGTGCCGCCACATAGAGATAATCCGACAAACGGTTCATATACTGCATGGCTTTTGGGTCTGCCCCATAGTTCTGCGACACCTTATAAAAACGCCGCTCCGCCCGTCTTGCTACCGCCCGTGCAACGTCCAGCCTTGCAGACTGCTCACAGCCTCCATATAGGACAAATTCTTTCGCCCTTGGGAACTTCGACTCCATAGAATCAATCTCCTCCTCCAGAGCCAGAACCACTTCCTTCGTAAGATGATAGTCGGCATTACGTGGATCGGCAATGCCGGACATGATTTTCATCAAATCCTTCTGCCTGCATGAAAGCGCGTCACGAAGCGGCGACACGGCGATGACTTTCGCCAGACCAATCACGCTGTTAAGCTCGTCGATGGTTCCCACCAGTTCTATACGGTCATCCGACTTGGGTATACGGACTCCATTCATCAGCGAGGTTTTTCCGCCGTCCCCTTGTTTTGTATAAATATCCATGGCAACATCCCCCTATTTAAACGCTTGTTTTTTAACCGCCCGCGCACTGTCCGCCCCCAGCTTCCTGCTCTGTTGCCTGGCAGGATTCTGGTAGCTTTCCACATTGCGCCCTTTTTTAAGCCCTCTCATCTGAAACGCGGCGGTTGTCCGGCAGATACCGATTCCCGAACCCGGCATGGAATCATTGGCCGCCTGCCATGCCAATGCATCTACATCCTCTTCCTTTTGTTCCGACACCTCAAAAAATACCCCTTCTTCTTCAATACCGGCACAGACTTCCTTCAAAATCCGGCTGTCCGCCTGACAAGTATAGATAAAAATGGCTGGTTTTTTGATGATCATTTTTCTTCTCCTACATAAGACAATACCAACCCGGTGGCAACGGCATTCCGAGGACCCATACTGCCCCGGATGTTGCCCCGGCCACAGACAATGCGGTAAGGCGCAAACGCTTCCATGAGCATCTCCGGAATCTCAAAATCCTCCGCGGAGCCTCCTACCAGCACCACGTTGGATATATTTTTCAAATTGTTTTCCGGGGCAACCCGCTTCAACGCCCTGAACGCATTCGTGACAAATACCTTTCTCTTGGCTTCCTGCCGCACCTGCACGATCTTCTCCATGGGAATGTCCTGCTCAATCCGAATCAGGCCTTCCTCCGTAAGAAGCACGACGCGCCCATAAAAACGCGGGTCAATCGATTCCTCCACAAAGCTCATCTGTCCGTTTTCCATGCGCATGTGGTATAAGCTCTCCACCTTTGCCAGAGGATATTTTTTGATTTGCTCCGCAATATGCCGGTCTCCCAGACCCAGTTCGGTCTCGATGAGCATGGAGACCAGTTCGCCCGCCCCGGCCTGATGCGTCATTGCCACATTCCCGTCTCTCGAAATCAAAGCCGCGTCAGTGGAGCCGCCGCCCATGTCCAAAATTGCCAACGGAAGCATGATCCCGGGGGTTGTCAGCGCGCCCAGAGCCGCCATGACCGCCTCCACTCCCGCCACGGTCACCTCCGTGCCCAATTCTTCATGTAGTTGCGAGGCAATCTCCTGCATGGGCAGCTTCTGCGTCCTGACCATGG
Organism: uncultured Lachnospiraceae bacterium; assembly: GCA_949915905.1. Classification (GTDB taxonomy): domain Bacteria; phylum Bacillota; class Clostridia; order Lachnospirales; family Lachnospiraceae; genus Schaedlerella. The sequence continues at coordinate 9,050 of CATLEQ010000055.1, forward strand.
CGGCAATCCCGACCGCTTTTTCCAGACACGTCTCTCCGGCAAGCGCACCCGATACGAGCACCGGAGCCAGCGTATCGACGGCCAAAATGTCCGTAATTCTGATGTCCGCCCCCTCGGTCTTGTCCAGTTCACCCATCCCGCGTTTAATGCGGGAAAGCATATTGCCCACATTGGTTCCCGGCTGGCCGCTAATGTCCAGAATCGTCCCGGCTTCCTCCAAAGCCCGCATGATCTTATCCGCGCCCTCGTCCAAATTGACGGAGGATACGCGCTCGCTTGAACCGGCAGAATGGAAATCCTCAAACGGCGCGGATGAAATGTCGGCATGGGCTGATTCCCGCCCCGCCTCCTTTGTATGGGAATAAGAAAAGCCGGCATGGGTCGATTCCCGCCCCGCCTCCTTTGCGTGGAAATAAATCTCCCCTGCAGGAAGTACATTCTCCCGCACGTTGCCGCCGGGTGTCTTCAATACCACGGCACTTCGTTTCCCAATCAGGCTTTTGGCAATCGGCGTAATGGTGCGCGTCTCCTCTGCATTCAGTTTTAACAAGGTCGCAATCCCGTAAGGATTGGACAGCATCCGCACGGTCTGTCCCGGAAGTGCAACCTCAATGGCCGCCATCACCCCGTCCGGCAATTTGTCAATCCGCGCCACCTCGTCGATAATGGGAATCTTTTTCGTCAGGCGGTTTTCCACCAGCACCGCCTCGTCCGCCTGCAAAATCAGCCCGGTAATAGTTAGCCGCCCTGACACCGCGTTCAACAAGCTCGCAACCTCTTCATAAGAATGTGCGGAAGATGCCGCCACAATATACGAGACTCCTTGCTTTGCCCGTACAAGATTTTCAATCAGAAGGAGCTCCCCCACCGCCTGCCCCGCGCCTGCCGGGGTGGACGGATTATGCCCGATCATGGAGGAGTCCGTGATGACCGTCTCCGTCAACGTCTCCATGGCGGTGTCCCCGATTACGGGTGCCGCCTCGTTAAGCCGAATCAGCGAAAGATCTCCCATCTGTCGCCCCATGCTTCCCACGGCCTGTTTCAACGCGGTACGAATCCCATGAACATTTGCCAAAGTCCCTTTGGTACCCGTAGTCCTGCAAGACGCACTGGCCAGAAAATGGACATGGCCGTCCCTGCCCGCCTCCCCGATACAGACTTCCGTTGTTGAATTACCGATGTCGACTCCGGCGATATAACTCATAATACGCTCCATTCTTCCGCCCGACGGCGGTACAGACTATAATAAGATGCCCCTCTTCTCATACACTTCTGCCGCTTCCATGACCAGCTTCGCACAGTTTCTGGCATTGTACTTTTCCAACAGCTCCTGCGCCATCAAAACCAGTTCCAGCTTCGTGGAACGATTGGGGCGCAGCTTGTCATACATTTTGAGGATCACGTCATCCGGCACGTCCACCAGTTCCGCCGCCCTCTCAAAATTCTTCTCCATGGGCTCATTGCCGGCTTCTTTTGCCACCTGCCCCTGAGCCTTTAACATCTCTTTTGAAATCTTGATATCCTCTGCCGCCACGTGGTCTTTCAACACCTCGTCCAGCGTAATCTCACCCAGTTTCTTCCCCGTCTTGGAAATAATCCGTTCTTTTTCATGTTCTCCTAATGGATACCGCATCTTTTATCCCTCCCACTCAATCTTTCCAACTTCCGGGTCAAGCTGCTCGGTCTCCGCAATATGCATGAGCGCTGCCTTGACCTGGTACCTAGGGCGGGACATGGGGTCGTTTTCCGAAGGCACGGGAACGACCTGTTCACCCTTGACATATTTTGCAGCGTTCTGTCCAATGTGGCGGTATGTCTCCAGCGTCATCAAAGGAGCCTGCGGAAACAGTTCCAGATTCGAAAGCGGGTACAAGTCCTTCTGGTGGATTACCGTGGTTCCCTTGGACTGTATGCCGATGCCGATCCCGGAGCCGGAGAGCTTCGCCGCCTCCAATGCCATAAAGCATACGTCCGAGGTGTCCAGAATCTTCACGACCCGCGGAACCATCCCCTCCTCCTCGATACCCGCCTTGATATTTTTCAACACGTCATCCAGCGGAATCCCGCAGATTGTCTTTTTAATCTCTCTCTGAAACGCGGCACCCACACCTATGACGACTTCCTTCGGATCCTGCCCCTGACGCGCCCTGGGATAGTCCGCATAGGATGTCTTGACCGGATTAATACGATCCCTTCCGGCAAAGGATGCCGCCTTTGCAAAACCTCCCGGATAAGTACCTGCCAGGGAGGCCTGCCCCGTACCGCCCTGATGTCCAGAAACGGCTTCTGTACGCCCCTTCATTTCTTCAAGGACGGCATCGGTCACTTGTCTGACCAATTCTTCAGTAACCTGCATGATATAAACCCCCTTTCTATTATACTCACGACAGATTTTATCTGCCGTGAGTATCGCTAAAGCCGCAGCCGGTTCTAAGCGCTAGCGACGCTTGTTTAGAACGAACCGAAGTGGAACGTAGACAAGCGGCATGTTTCCGCATGCGGCTGTGCGCATCATATATCCTGCGGATCAATGATATGCGGGATCCGCTTAATCTCTTCCCAACGCTCTCCGTCTACACGGTAGCCCGTTCCCGGCCCCATATAATCATTCGGCGTATTGACACCGGAAAGCACATGGAATTCTTTATCCAAGATGGCGGAGGTCTGCATATAATCTCCCACCACGCGCTGTTTCAACATATTAAGGACGCTTTCCGCCACATCCTTGTAACCGGTCTGAGCCAATGCCTTCACCACGTCCACCCCGGTAATCCCCCGTTTCAGAACATCCTCCGCGGCCATCAAATCTGCCGTCACGTCCCGGGACAGAGTATCCTTGCTTCCGTGTGCATAGGTCACGGCCTCCACTTGCTCGTCCGATATCGGAGACAGCCCGAGCTGTCTAAATACCGCCTGTACGGCTTTCGCCGCCTTGTTGCGGACGCGGATGACTTCCTCCTCGGTCACCGGACGAAGTCCGCCGTCGACCTGCATGTCCCTCTGCAATACAGTATAGTCGTCAAAATCCTCCGCGTCAAAATTGGATCCCGCAAACATATTGTCATAATTGGGTTCCGCCGCATAGCCTGAAAAAATGAAATCCGTTCCCGGCAAAAACTGCAGCATGGTTCTCGCGGTCCGGCGCATGTCAGAATTGGAAAAACTCTGGTCATTGGAGGACGCGCATTCCAGCCCAAGCAGGGCGGCTACCAGATTCTCCCCGATAACCTCCCGGATTCCTCCGGGTACGGCTCCCGGCACGCCGATACAGCTTACGGATCCGTTCTGGACACCCTGGCTTCCCGCCCCCTTTGTGGCGTACAAACAACGGCACTCCAGATAGAGCATGGATTTCTTTTCACTGCTGCCCATCAACACCTCGGAGCCGGAGCCGGACGTAAACCGCACCTTCAGCCCCCGAGACGCATACGCCGAATTCAAAAACGCCTTCGAGTACGGCGTATCATCCCCGTCGATAAATACCTTCTCCGTGCCGTACACCGACAAGGTTTCCGCATAGGTGGTCAGCCCCCGGATTCCAAGCTCCAGTTCCGTGGCCTCTTCCGCGGAACACTGGGTGAGCACTCCCGGACGGCCAATCTGTGATCCAATCAAAAGTGCCATGGAGCTTAAAGGCGCGTACCGCGCCACCCCCATGGTCGTTTCCTCCTCCGCAAAACCGCGCAATGCCCCTTCCGCGGCATCTGCCGCAATCTGCACCGGGTCATCCTTCAGGTTCGTGATATGGGCCTGGTTGCCCGGTGTCTTTCTGGCCCGCATCTTCTGCATGCCCATCATCAGTTCCACGACATTCAAATGGTTGATGACTTCCGCCATCTTGGCCGGCGTGATTCCGCTGACTAATTCCAGGATTTCTTTCCGTGAGACATGAATGTCCACGATCATCCGCGCAATGTCCAGCGAGGATACGGACATGGATTTTTCCGCACGGTCAATGCGGATTGCGTAATCCGCAATAAACTGGTCAATAAAATCAAACTCCTCCCGCACCTTTCCGTCCAACTCCACGACTTTTCCGTCCCGAATCCGGATGGAAGGCGCGGGGTCATACGGGCTTTTCATGGCGACAAAGCCCATCTCCGGCCACTCATTGATATAGCCGTCCAAATTAACTGGTCTCTGATCCAGTATTTCGATACGTTTTGATCTTTTCATAGCTCGTCTACTCCCTGAAATATAAGGAACGATTAAGGAAAAAACTTGTGCAGACGGCACAGACAAGTCATCTCCAAAGCCGTTCCCAAAATGAATGATACACATATATTCATTATAGTCAGTTACTTTCTTTGTGTCAATAAAAAAGAGTTTCTCTTGCCAGACTCTCGCGCCAGAGCACGACCGCTACAATCCACGGCGGTCAGGCCGTGAATTATAACCCGCAACCCATTTCATAAAGGTATGGGAGTCCACGCCCAGCCGTTTGGCCGCCGCCCTTGCCGAGCACGCCCCCTCCTCCCACGACATTTTCACGCTTTCAAATTCCTTCGGGATTTCCTTCGGCCGCCTCCCCAGATGAACCCCCTTGAGCCTGGCCGCGGCGATTCCCTCCGCCTGCCGTTGGCGGATATTGGTACGTTCCGTCTCCGCCATGTACGACATGAGCGTGAGCATGAGCTGCGCCACCACCTTCCCGAGAAGGTCGTTTTCCAGCCCCACGTTCAAAATCGGCAGATCCAGCACGATGATGCCGGCCTTCTTCTCCACCGTGATAATCCTCCACTGCTCCAACAACTCGTCAAAATGTCTCCCCAGCCGGTCAATGCTCTTGATGACCAGAACGTCATTCTCACACAACGTTTCCAACATCCGTTGATACCCCGGCCTGTCAAAGTCCTTCCCCGACTGCCTGTCCACGTACACGTTTTCCTCCGGCACGCCGTACTCCCTCATGGCGAGCCATTGCCGGTCCTCGTTCTGTTCCTTCGTGGATACGCGGACGTACCCATAGACATTTCTTATCATTTGTAAAATCCTCCTTCTCTTTTAGTAAACACATGTCCGTTACTATTTTAAAGGATATTTTACATATATCTCCTGGAAAGTTTATCCATAATCCCTGGCCCGCTCCCGGTATTCTTTCGGGCTTACGCCTTCCCACACCCGAAACATGCGGGTAAAATAATTCCGCGAACCAAACTGGCAGCGCTCACTGATTTCCTGGATGCTATATTCCGTACTGATAAGCAGTATCTTCACATAATCGCAGCAGAGGCGGATCGGCCTGGAAATTCCCGACGCGAGACTTATTTCATGAACACGCGTAATATATTCCTGCATCACCTCGTGGCGCAATCCGGTGAGCCGGGTGACGGTCTTGCATTTTTCAATTTTACGGATGGTACGGGCTTCCAACTCCTTTGCCGCCTTGATAGACATTTTCCCCTCGATTGCCGCGTTACAACACTGCGAAGTAAATATAATCAAAATGTCCTTCGCCTCTTTCTCCAAATCCGACTGGTAAACATATTCGTCCGGCTGGATCATCTGGCCGGTATCCGCAAAATGGAACATGCGGATATACTGGTTCAGAATCGGCATCGGCAATATCGGGATATAAGACAAAATCTTACGTCCCATGTTCCGAATGACCAAGGAAATGTCTTCTTTTTGCATCCTCTCCCGAACGACCTGCAGGGAAGTTTC
>CATLEQ010000056.1 GCA_949915905.1 uncultured Lachnospiraceae bacterium
GCTGTACAAGGCAAGCTCTATGTCCGTATATGTATATGCGGCATCAAGCTCCACCTCGCCGCTTTCCCCTCCCAACATCCGGTCAATCATGTTCACGACCAAAAGCTGGCTGATATGGAACAAAAGAGGCGGGTTCTTCGATTCGTCAGGCAAATGTAAGAACATCAACTCCATGACGTCGTTTTCACTCAAGGCACTGCCGAACTCATGATAGCGCTGCTCCTCCACGGAGATAACCTCGATCTCACAGTTCATGCGCAAAACGCCATTTAACTGTGATACAATGATCCTGCAGTAGTTGTCGTACACGCCTTTCAGGATCTTCAGCTTATCCTTGGTAAACTTCTTGGGACTGGAAAAGTCATAACTCTTATATTTTTTTTCTTCTTTTACTTCCTTCTTGTCAGCTTCGGCGTCGCCCCCTCGCATGGAGCTCAACAACATATCTATCTGACTTTGTGATAGTACGTCTGCCATAACTTTTCATGCTTCCTTCTATTCAGTCATTTGGCTGTAGACCTGCTCATAATACTCGCTCAGGCTACGTTCTATATCGCCAGTCTTGGTTATCAATATCTCTACTCTTCGATTTTTGGCACGGTTCTCTTCCGTGTCAAACGGTGCAATCGGATGGAACTGTCCATAAGCCGAGCTTACCAGCTTCGATGGGTCGATTACATTTTTGTCTTGCAAGTAGGCCGTCACGACCGCCCCTCTCATGGCTGAGAGTTCCCGGTCCGTATACGTATTGTTCGGTCTGTCCGGATAAGCCTGGGACGTATGTCCAAATATCTGGATCTGCTTGACTGCGTCCGCATGCGGGGCGATGATTTCCGCAAACCGGTCAATCATCATCCTGCCCTCGTCCAACAGCACCCAACTGTCCCCGCCAAAAAACACCCTGTCGCGGAACGTGATGAAAGTATAGCCGTCACCCTTGGCCACCTGGACGTCCATGTCCTCACCGGCCAGTTCCTCAAGCTCTTTCAACTGTTCATACATGCTGTCAAACGACTCGCTTATCGCCGCCAGCTCCTCCGGGGTCAGTTCCTCTCCCAGGTCGTCCTCCGGAATGGCGTCCACGTCCAAATCCTTTTCCAACTCCGTAGTGCCGGGCACGTCCATCTCCCCGTCGTTAACCTCTGGATCCATGACGACCTGCGAAACTTCTTTGGCGGCCTCGGGATTTAAGCTTTTTACCAGGTTCTCCCATTTCACCTGATCCAACGATGACATTGAGTACAGCAACACGAAAAAGCAAAGCAGCAAGGTAACCATGTCACCATATGTATCCATCCATGAGGCGCCCTCTTCGGCCGCTTTATTTCTCTTTTTCACCGTCAGTCACCTCTTTTATTTCTCTTTTTTGGATTTTTTGGGAGCTTTTGCTTTCTTGCCGCCCTCTCCGCCGCCTTCTTCGCCGTTGAGAATCTTTTGCTGATTCGTCTGATGCAACAGCGATACCAGTTTTTCTTTCAACATCTTGGGGTTATCTCCGGCTTGTATTCCGACAACGCCCTCTATAATGACTTGCTTGTAGAGGACTTCTTCGTCATTACGAATACGGAGTTTCTTTGCAATCGGCATGAAAATCAAATTGGCGAGGATACATCCGTAAAACGTTGTAACCAGGGCTACTGACATGCTGACACCCAGGTCGGTAGAGGCGCCGCTGGACAAGTCCATGCTCTTCAACATGTTAATCAAGCCGACCAACGTTCCTATCATACCAAACGCCGGCGCATAGCCCGCCGCCTTTTCATAAATGGCTACTTCGGCCTCATGACGTTCCACCATGCAGTCGACTTCGCCCTCCAGGACCTCGCGAACCTTCTCCGCCTCCATGGCATCGACCACCATCAAAATTCCTTTTTTGAAGAAGGGATCCTCCATCTCGTTGGCCTTTTCCTCCAACGCCAGAAGACCGTCCTTCCTGGCCATCTGTGCAAATTCCACGATGGTGTCAATGACCGGCTCCGCCTGATACTTCTTTCCGGAAACCAGCTTCGTCATATGCTTGCCGACTTTCTTCAACATGTTCAACGGAAAACTCGCAAGCACGGCACTGAACGTACCGCCTATAACAATCAAAACGCTTCCCGGATCCCAGAAGTTTCCAAGTTCTCCGCCATTCATAACACCGGTAAGGATAAATACGACACCGGCTATCATTCCAATTATTGTTGTCGGATCCATGCTACTTTACCTCCACCCTTAGTCCGTTAAATATGGTCTGGTTAAACTGGACTATTTTTTCTATAATTTCTTCCTGCGTTTCCTTAACAATATGATACTTCCCATTCATCATCGTAATCTTGGACTCAGGAATCAAATCAATATACTCAATCTGGCTGGAGTTGACAGCTACCGGCGAGCCATTTAGTTTTGTCAGCATAATCAATGCCATAACCCCCTGTCATAGGGCATCTTGCAACCAAGATGCCCCGCCTTGTACTTCTTTATCAAAATGCTTCCCTGCATAACATGAATAACAATTTGTTTCTACCTATAACCTTATCTCTTCATGTTCACGAGCTGCTCGAGCATCTCGTCCGTGACCGTGATAATCTTCGTGTTGGCCTGGTAACCACGCTGCGTCGTGATCATCGTCGCGATGTCGGATGCAAGGTCGACGTTCGCCATCTCAAGGTAATTGCTCTTGAACTCGCCCAACGCGCCCTGCGTCTCCATGGCGATAACCTCGCCCGCGTTGTTACCAATGTTGTACATATAACCCGTACCCTGATCCAAACCGTTCGGGTTCTCCACGGAAGCAACCGCAATCTTGCCGACAGATACGATTTCGTTGTTCACGTCCACGCCGATGATGTTGCCATCGGTGCCGATGGTCCAGGTGGCGATGTTGTAACGCTCTTGCGCGGCAAGCGTACGGCGTTCCACGTCATCGGACGGCACGCGAACCTTGTCGCCGCGATGTGCCGTATACTGCCATGTCGTACCACCGTCCGGGCTACTTAACTTGTGCCCATCAACCGCGGCATCATACCGCCCCACATTCGCATCTGCCACATATATACGGTCGCCTTTTGCCGGAACATAATACCAATTTGACGTGTTATCTGTATCCTGCATGATTTCACGGCCATCATCGTCAAACCATTTGCCCGCGTCATCACCCGTGCCTTGTGTTGGAGCCCCGGTCGCGGCCAAATTAGCCGGAATCTTTTCATTTCCCCTCGCGGTATAATAATACCGCGGCGGATTCTCATCCGTCACATTCAAAAGGCGTTTTGAATCTTCATCCATATAAACAATCTTGTCATTGGCTATCGTTATAGTCGGATTATCAGTTTCCTGAAGCACATAATAATAACCACCGTTACTGTCCATTATCACATCATGAGAATTACCATTCTCATCCGTATACGTATACATTTGATTTCCTTCCGCGTCCACTGCGCCCACATTGTGCATCGGTATTTGAATCGGATAAAGGTTCTCCGTATCAAGCACATGGATTTCTCCCGTCACTGGATCCATCTCTGTCTTATATCCATACACGTAATTACCAAGGTTATCCACCAGATAACCGTTGTTATCCGGGCGAAGGATGCCCACGCGGGAAAGATGTATGTTGGACTCTCTCAAGTTAACGCTCACGCGATCCTGATAATTTCCGACAATGAAGAACCCGGTTCCGTCAATCATGCAGTCCAGCGGGTTCCCGGTAAACTGGCCGCTGCCGGTCGTAAAGTTCGCGCTGATGGAACTTACGGTCGCACCGTAGCCAAGCTGGGAGGTGTTGACACCACCGACACCGTTTATGGAGTCATTACCGCCCGAACCGGAAATCTGGTTCGTGTACATCGCGTCCTGAAAGTTGGTGGTTCTTGACTTATATCCCCATGTATTAACGTTAGCAATGTTGTTACCCAATACGTCCATTTTCGTTTGATGAGACTTCAAACCTGCAATTGCAGCTGTCATTGACTTGACCATAATGTTTCAACTTCCTTTCTCTGTTTACTTCGAAGCCGCGTCCAAAACGGATTCACCGCTTCCCGCGCTTCGTGCCATGCCGTAAACCGCGATTGTCATTCGGACAATCCGCGCCCGCCTCCACATCGTGGTCCGGCTAAATCAATACGGCACTATCAATGTTCGTAAATATGTTTTCCTTCATTTCCAACCCGTTCATCGTCGTGATGACGGTATTGTTCGGGACGTTCACGATGAATACGCTCTTGTCGCTGATGACCGCCACGTCCTTGGATCCTTTCGTCCGCGCCTTGTCAACCGCCTGGTTCAGGCTGCTTAAGAGCCCCGGAGTCATCTCCACGCCTCGGGTCTGCATCCGCTGCATGGCATGCTTGGAAAACTGCACGCTGCCCTTCTCGTATTCTTTCTGCAAAGACTCCGCAAAACTGGCTGAACCGCTCTTTACCGGTGCTTCCAGCTGATGCGCCAGCCTCAATCCCGATATATCTGTTACTTTCGTCATACTACTCATTCCTGCCGCCGCCTTTCTTCCTTTTGCGACCTTATGACATTCCCCTGGCACTATCCTTGTTGCCTCGCGGTAGTACTCACTTAACTGTTACTCGTGGCATCATCCTTCTTGTCCGAGTCCTGCTCCGGAATCTCGCCGACCGAGATAAGCTGGGAGGCCGAATAACTCTTCCCGTTGATGAAGAACTTCGCGTCGCTGCCAAGCACCACGCCCGTCACCTCACCCTTCACCGTCTCGCCGGTCTGCTTTCCCTTCTCGTCAAGTTCGTTGACCGTCACGGTCTTTCCTACCATGGAAGCCATATACGTTGTCGTGTTATTCGTCGTCATATTCGTAATCGCCTGAATCATCTGCGTCTGCACCATCTGTGCCATCATCTCCGCCGTGTCCATCGGGTTATCCGCATCCTGATACTTAAGCTGTGCCGCCAACAACGTGTAAAAATCCGTCATCGTCAATTCTTTCGATGATGCCGACACGTCATTTCTGACATACGCCTGCGATGACGCTTGTGTGTTGCTCACTCCATTTACTGGCATAAGTTACTCCTTTCTTATCATGCAAGTCCTAATCGAAGCTGCTGCAAGAAATCCGCAGTATCCGCTTCCTGATTTTTCTGCCGTTCCCCGCCGGACTGCTGTTGCTCACCCTGCTCCTGATCGGCGTTTCGTCCTTCCTGCTGCAAATAAGAATCCGGTTTTTCCGTGTCCACCACGACTTCCATCTTGTCGCCCAGACTGTCTTCCAATATCCGGCCCAGCTCGCCAGCCCTCTGCGACATGGCCTGCATCGCCTTGGAATTCGTACAGATAATGGAAACCGTCGTCTCTCCGGCCTCGATTGCCACCTTGACAATCAACTTGCCAAGCGACCTGGGAGTCAGGCTAATCTCCAATTCCTGCTTGCCCTGGCTTATCTGACGTACGATCATGTCCTTCAGCATGTCGGCATACTCTTCCCGCATGTCGCCCGTCTCCGTGACATGTGACTGTGGCTGTACGTCCTGCTCCGACATCACCCTCTGTGTATATGTCGCCTCCAGGCTCTCCACTACATGATTTTCACTCTTGACTTCCGGAATCTTAAACTCGTCTTCTTTTGACACTTCGCTTCCGCCCGTCTGCTTATGTACCTGACCGTCCGTCTGCGCCGCGCCTGCCTGCGCCGTCACGTCCGCCGCAAAAGTAGTGTCCGGCTTCTGCTCCGCCATGGGAACAACTTCCGTTTCATCAAGCCGCATCGCCTCCATGCCTGCCACCTGAATGTCGGTCACGGCATCCGTCCCTTTCACGGCATCGCCCGGCACTTCAATCTGGCCATCCGTCTCTGCCACGGCCGCCATGGTCTGCAAGCCCGCCTCCGCCAAAGGTATCATCTCCGTCACGTCTTCCGCACCCTGCTCCGCCATGACCATCTCGGCAAAAGACGGTGTCGTCTCTTCCGGCAATGCTTCTTGCACCGCCTCGCCGCCCTTCAGCATCGAGCGAATGAACTGGCTCGTCTGTACCGTCTGCAGCTTCTCTGCCAACGCTTCCGAAGTCACTGCCGCGCTTCCTTCACTGCCTTCTGCGCCGCCCGGTTTCTCCACGGTTTCTCCTGACGCACTTTGCTTCTCCTGCTTCGGTGCCGTCTCCACGCTGTTGTCACGATACTCCGCACTTTCTGACGACGCGCTTGCCAGTGCCTGACCAAACGCCGCGTCATCACCGCCCGGCTTTTTACTCTTCGTGCTCTGACGGCTCTTCAACTCGCCCGGAGTCTTTAGTGTCACCGTAATATCATTGTTCATCCTCGCATCTCCTCCTTTCTGTTAAATTCGTATCACTCAATTGGCGCATATCTGCTCAACCAAAACAGATACACACGTAATTATTATACCTGATTTTGGCTGTTTGTCAACTAAATACGGCGATTTTACAACATTTTCACAATATAAAATATTTCCAATTCTCTAATTTTGTGCAAAATATTTCCGACAAAAGAAATTATAAAATTTCTCATTTTTCCATCGGGCATTTTTGCCTAAAAAATCATGAACTATCTTGCCACAGAAAGTTCATGATTTACAAATTCTTCTATAAGCTGCTCCTGCTCCTTTGCAGCCTCGTAACGGTATTCTTCCAGCTTTTTTTCTTTCAATTTGTCGATGGACTTCGTGTCCGTTTTCGCCTTGATTAGCTCTTCCCGCTTCTCCTCTTCCCTCTTCTTCAACAAGTTCAAGATGCGCGTTTCATTTGCAATCTCCTTTTGCAAAAAATCAAGATAGCTTTCGTATGTGCGAATCTGCAGGATCGTACAGCCCGTCTGCTTCACCTCGTCCATCTCCCGGCGGGTCTTTGCGTCCTCTTCCCAAAGCCGCGCGATTTTTTCTTCCTGTTGGTTTACCTTGTGCAAAATGGCCGCATGCTCGCTGCGGACACTCTCCTCATATTGCCGCTTATAACTTAGCACCTTATCCAACGCGAACGAAAATTTCTTCAATGTCCGTCACCCCCGTCATGCCAATATTTTTTCAAGCAAATCCACAACCTCTTCTATATCAAAGGATTCTTCCACTTTCTGCATCAAAAACCCGTTAATCTGGTCGATCTTTGATATGGCATAATCCAATCGTTTGTTCGTCCCCGCCTTATAGGCGCCAATCGATATCAAATCTTCATTTTGAATATACAAACTATACAAATCACGCAGATCCCCCGCCAGCCTCTTATGCTCCGGCGTGGCGATGGACGACATCAAACGGGAAATGCTCGCATTGATGTCAATCGCGGGATAATGATTCGCGTTGGCCAGCTTTCTACTCAACACGATATGCCCGTCCAGAATGCCTCGCACCGTGTCGGCAATCGGCTCATTGGTATCGTCACCCTCAACAAGCACGGTATAGACTCCCGTGATGGAGCCCTTGTCAAAATTTCCGCTTCTTTCCAAAAGCTTCGGGAACTCGGCATAAATGGAAGGGGTATAACCCCTGGCAATCGGTGGTTCGCCGGTCGCCAGACCGATCTCCCTCTGCGCCATGGCAAAACGGGTGAGCGAGTCCATCATCAAAAGCACGTCATAACCCTGGTCCTTAAAATATTCCGCAATCGTGGTCGCCACCATCGGACATTTCATGCGCAGCATGGCCGGCTGGTCGGATGTCGCCACCACCAGAATCGACCGCTTCATGCCTTCCGGTCCCAGATCCTTCTCCACGAACTCCAAAACCTCTCTGCCACGCTCACCTACAAGCGCTATCACGTTTATGTCCGCCTTTACGTTTCGGGCAATCATACCCATCAGGGTACTTTTGCCCACTCCGCTTCCGGCAAAAATCCCGATACGCTGCCCCTTTCCGATGGTGTTGAGACCGTCAATGGCCTTGACCCCGAATTCCAGAGGTTCACGAATCGGCGGCCTGTCAAGCGGATTGATGCTGGGGCTTTCCACATAATAATATCTGGCAGATTGAAACGGCCCTTTGTCATCCATGGGCCGTCCCATGGCATCAATAATCCTTCCCCGCAGGAATTCTCCCACGGGGATTTTCAGACGCCTTCTCGTATTTCTCACATAACTGTCGGAACCGATGCCGCTTACATTTTCATATGCCATAAGCTGCACCTTGTCCTCCCTAAAGCCTACCACTTCCGCGGGGATTTCTTTTTTTTGCTTCTCGTCATAAATCAATACAATGTCGCCAATGCTGGAATTGCTTCCCGAAGCTTCCATCGCCATGCCGGTAATATTTGTGATTTTTCCAATATGGCTGATCGTCTCAGCATTAAGAATCAAGCCCGGCAGTTCTTTCAGCATCCTTCTTCAACTCCTTTTGTCATCTGCAACGGTTCAGACAAGTCTGAACCGTTACTGTCATCTTGCATTATTACAACCTTGCATTATTCATAATCTCGCGAATATTTTCCAGCTGCGTGCTGACACTGACGTCAATAATCTCTTCCGGCCGCTCCACGATACAGGTTCCCGGCTCGACCCCGTCCATCAAAACAATCTTTACGTTGTCCGAAAGATGTTCCAGCTGCTGCAAAAACCTCGGATCCGCCTTGAGGTCCGTCCCGCTGCCGCCCATGGATCCGACATAAATCTTGGCCCATGCACTTTTCCGCAGCTTATCCGTAGCCGCTATGATCATTCGCTCCACTACCCTCGGGTCGGATTTTAAGCTGATTCTCACAATCTTCTCCCCGATTGCCAAGGCAATCTCCTTCAAGTCGTCCATGTGGCTCTCGAGAATCTTGTCTTTTTCCAGCTGCACGTCTTCTATATAAGACTTTACGGCCTCTTCCAGCTCCTGGACCTTTTGGACGTAACCTCTTTCGCCCTCTTCCATGCCTTCCTGCATGCCGGCATCAAAGCCGGTGTTGTAGCCGTCCTGCTTGCCCTGCGTAAAGCCCTCCTCATAAGCGTTGTTCTTAATGAGTTCTGCCTCCGCCCTTGCGGCTTCCAAAATCTTCGCCGCCTGAAGCAGGCTTTCTTCCTCCGCGGAAAGCTCCTTTTCTTTCTCAAAGGCCTCTTCCTCCGCCTTCGTTTCCGCCGCGGCTTTTTCTTTTCTCTTCAGTTCAGGATATTTAAACTCTCCTTCTACCCTCTGGGCCTCGGCCGGAGTCTTCACCACTCTATACAATGATCTCATCCTTTCCGCCGCCCTTGCCGATTACCAGCTCGCCTTGTTCATCCAGCTTCCTGATAATGGCGACGATACGCGATTGTGCCTCTTCCACGTCACGCAGCTTGACGTTGATCGTAACCTCCAAATCGGACTTGACAGATTCCGCCATACGCGTCGACATGTTGGAGTAGAACGCTTTCAGGATATCCTCGCCCGCGCCCTTCAGTGCGTACACCAAATCCTTCATGTCGCAATCGCGAATAAAACGCTGGATCGATCTGTTGTCCATGCCCAGGATGTCCTCGAACACGAACATCTTCTTCCTGATGTCTTCTGCCAACTCCGGATCGTCCTTGCCCATCTCGTCGAAAATAAACTTTTCATTGCTTCTGTCCATATGGTTCATCACGTCCGCAACATAATCGATACCGCCGACACTCGTAAAGTCCGTGGTAAGAATATTGTCAAATCGATTCCGAAGCTGCGCCTCCACGATCTTGATGGCGTCTGGCGACGCGCTGTCCATCCTGGCGATGCACTTCACGACCTGGATTCGCTTGTTTTCCGGAAGTTCCGCAATCAGGCCGGCCGCCTTGCTTGACTCCACGTATGATAAAACCAACGCGATGGTCTGGGCGCGCTCGTGCTGAAGAATGGAAAACAGATTCTTCGTGTCCGCCTTCTCAATAAAGTCGAAACTGCGGTTCTTCAGATACTTGGCCACCTTTTGCAGCAACTCGCTGGCCATGTTTTCACCATAGGCTTTCTCCAGGACGGCCCTTGCATACTCCAGTCCCCCGTCCGTCACGACCTTCTGTGTCAGGCACGTCTTGTAAAACTCATCCAGGATGGCCTCCGTCTGCTCCGCCTCAAGATGTCCCAGCTTGGCGACTTCCAAGGTCAGCTTCTCCACGTCTTCCGCGCTTAAGTACTTATACAATTTGGACGCTTTGTCCGTCCCCAGGGCGATTACCAGTGCCGCCGCTTTCTGTTCAGTAGCAATGTTTACCTCAGTCGCCACCTTCATCACCTCCATGCAGCCAGTTCTTAATCATCTGCGCGGACAACTCCGGATTCTCCTCCGTAAATTGCCTTACAGTTTCTCTCAATTCTCTGCTTCTCTCATTCTGCATATTTATCATTTCCGTGTCAACCACGGGCTCCATCTCCATCGCGGCTTCTCTTGCCGCCGCTGCGGCCGCGGCCTCTTCTGCCAGCCTTGCCTCTTCTAAGAACTTCGCCTCTTCCTCTTTCCTCTTCTTGGCTCTCCTGCGCAGGATGATCACCAAAATCAGAAGTGCCAGAACCGCGGCAAGCCCAATCAAGAGGAACGGCAGATTATTTCTCACAAACACGGTAAATGTCTCGGTCGGCGTCACGTCCGGACTGTCATCGGACACATAGAACGGCGCGTTCGCGACCGTAATCTTGTCATCCCGATCCTCCATTTCAATGCCGGCGGCATTTCCCACCAAATCGATCACCGTGTCCTCGTCGAGTCCTCCCAGCGTTTCGCCGTTAATGGACACCGAGACCGTCACGTCCTCCAACGCCCCCGGCGGTATCTCGCCCTGCTCCTTGACCGAGTTCACCAGATAGTCACGCACCTGGCTGTTGCTCCAATACCCTTCGGCTCCGTCCCCGGCATCGGCCACGTACTGCGTCGTCTCCGAGTTCGTCTCGGTTCCCACGAGTCCGGCCGCCCCGTCTCCGTCCCCATATCCCTGGGCGGAAGATTCCAGATGCGAGAGAATGCCGGTTTTATCTTCTTCGTCAATCTTTTCCGGCGTGGTATATGTAATGCTCTCGCGGATAAGCTTTTCCATGTTCACCTTGCCCCGGACGGACACGCGGACATTGTCCTCCCCATAGAACGGCTCCAATACGTTGACGACCTTTTTCGCAATCTGCGTCTCGATTACCCGCGCGACTTCCTGCGTCAAGTCACTGGTGGAAATGGAATCCGAAGTATCCGTGAGATCCAGGCCGTCTTCATCCACGATCGCGACGTTCTCCATCTCCATGCCCGGAATACTGCGCGCCACCAACCGCTGCATGCCAAGTGCCATCTTGTTCGTAAGTGACACCCCGTCCTCCATCACGACCATGACCGACGCGGTATTTCCAGCGTTATCGGCCGTATCGTCAAGCACGTAACGGGATTTTTCCTGCAGGGCAATCGTGACCTTCGCATCCTTTACGCCGTTAAACAAGCGAATCGTGGAACCGATCCGTTCCTGCAGATCATAGATTTTATACGTCTGCTTCTCCATGTCGGTCGTCATGCCGCCCGCGTTGTTGATAAACACGTCGTATGCGAACCCGCTCTTCGGATACCCTTCCTGCGCAAGCTGTGCCCGCACGGTATCCACCTGGTCAGAAGGCACCTTGATCTGCCCGTTGCCGCTCGATGTATAGGATACCCCCAGTTCTCCGAGCTTGCCGAGGATCTCCGTCGTCTCCTCCGTCGTAAGGTTCGTATAAAGAGTCTCGTACTCCTTGTGGTTTAGCACCAGCGCGATTATGACCGCGCCCAAAATGACAACGGCGGCAATTATCGCCGCTGTTATCAATGTTTTCTTGCTAAACTTAGCCAAATATTCTTTTACTGACTTAAGCCTTTCTTTCATAATAATCAGCCTGTCCCCATCTTAATTGTAGTTTTTCCAAACACCTGCAAACTTTCATTAAAATCGCTTTCACTCAAATCGACATGCGCATCAATTCATTAATCGCCTCTACGGCCTTGTTGCGCAAAGACACAAGCAAATCCACCGACAACTGTAGTTCTGCCTCCGCTATCGGCAACGTATGTGCGTCATCGAGCTGCCCCGTAGCCATAAGGTACTGCTTATTTTCCACGTCCTTCTCCGCCGTCTCCACGTTCTTTATCGCGTCCGTCAAGTAGTCCTTGAAGTAGGACGTCACGTCCTGAACCGCCGTCGTGTCCTTTGCAAATATGCCGCTCTCCCCAAACTTCAGCGGCTGGATCGGTGTAATAAACTCTGCCATGGTTCTTCTCCTATTCTATGTATGCGTCATCATCATTTACAAGGCTGTGCGCCCCGCCGCACGGCATCATCCCTTGATTACGGAGGACAGTCTCGCAATGGTATTATTTACAGAGGAAAGCATGTACTGGTACTGTATCCCCGTCCGCGTCAGCTCCGTCTGCTCGGTATCCTCCAACACATTGTTGCCGTCGAGTCTCGCGCTCTCCGTCTTCGACTCGTGCACCTGCCACATGGAGCCGTTCACCGCCCGGCGAACCGCCGCCCGATTCCCCGACGCTTCTTCCAGCGCCGCCCGATAACTATCCTCGAAAGTCACGTACTTCGCCTTATACCCCGGTGTATCGACATTCGCTATATTCGTAAGTGTCGCCTCCGCCTTGGCCCACAAATAATCCAACGATCTTCTCCCGACAAGTATGCCGTTTCCAAAAATGTCATCCATCGCTTTCCACCTGCCCGCTTTCATTATTCATTATTCACTGGAATCCATAAGTTTTTCAAGCACGTCTGATACGCATATATCTATTACACGCCTGCCCCACTTATGCCAAGCACTTTAAAAATCGCCTTAAAAATCATACTGCTTCGATACAAAAACGCTCTAGTTTAAGATACCACATCATTTTTCTTCTGTCAACTTTCAACCGCTCATTTTTTATGAAAATCTCGTGTCTTTTTTTGGAAAATCCGCCAATTACTTGCCATGCTTTCAGGTTTTACACTTTTGCCCGTAATAATCGCGGCATTGCGTGTCCGCCATGCCCTGCATGGTCTGGCAAAAAATGTGTGCAACATTATTAATATGTAAATGGACGTGCCACTTGACACGCCCTTAAAATGTTATTCCGTCATTTTATCATCTTGACAAAGGGTTTCATATTTCTGAACGAGTTTTTGAAACTCTTCCAGAGTGGAACACTCTCTTAAATCATTTAGTATTCTAGCCCTTTCGAGTTTTCGTGCTAATATTTCAATCGTTTCTGCCGTGTTAGGCATCGTCCTCACCCCCTTTCAAAGAATGCCGGATGTAATTATTATACCACATTACAAGGGACAATTGAACCCCTTTGCAATGTATTTATATACCGCTTTGTTACCTCCCCGGCTCGTCAGTCCCGCCACCTCCACATGCACATGGGAAAATAAACCAAGGTAAAAAGATGCAAAAAACTTATTTCTTCCGTTTTTCGGTCGATTATACTAAAGATTGAGTTTTTGCATAATAGGGGTAAATTATGCTATTTTAAATTAGATAGGAGGGTGAGTGACGAAGTAATAGGGGAAACAAAAAATACCGGTGGCAAATGACAGCACAGTGCCCCACCGGTTCGTATGCGCCATGCGCATATGCGTCCCCTGATGGGCACAGGGTGGCCGGCCATGTACGACATGCCCGGCGCAAAGCCACCAGAAGAGGATTATTTTTTTGTAACAAGTGGCACTAATTACATACAAAGTGAGGATAAGAGAATGAAGAATTTAGACATGAAGAAAAAGATTATACTTTCTTTCAGTGTTGTCGTGGTCTGCTTTGCGATTGCCATCATCTTCTCGATTCTTGGCATGCACGCCACGTCTGAAAGGTACACGACATTTTATAGTGTGAGGCATCAGTCCATCATGAACGCGAAGGACATCTCCCAGAACCTGGAGGGTTCCAGAACGAGCCTGCTGCTTGCATGCGCTTCCAGTTCCGAATCTCAAATCAAAAGTTTGACGGACGAGGCACAGACGCATTTGGCGACCATCGACACCGACATGGCCTGGTATGACACTTCCTATGATGGCGACATGGCCACGGTGACCCAGTTCAAGACCGAGCTGGCTACCGTTAAGAGTCTGCAGAGTGAGGTTATCTCCCTTCTTTCGGAGGGCACGGCCACGGCAAAGGAAGAGGCCTTGACCATCATCTCAGACGATTATGTGCCGGCAATCACGGCTACGAAAGAAACCCTTGACGGTTTCATCACGTCGGAAACGGCACTCGCCAAGACGAATTATGAGGGCTCGATGTCCAGTCAGCGTACGCAGATGATTATCGGGGTTGGATTGTCCATTTTGGCCGTGGTTTTCGCGATTTTCATGGCAATTACCTTGGTGAAGTCCATCGTCGTCCCGATTCACAGCATG
>CATLEQ010000057.1 GCA_949915905.1 uncultured Lachnospiraceae bacterium
CTTGTTCCATTGCGGACCGGTGCCGCAGAAGCTGATGGCGGCAAAGGGACATGTTTCCAATCACAAGATGTTTGACAAGACGGATCCGGGTTCCGGCTGGGGCGCGAACGAGGGCCGCATCAAGCCGATGGACATGACGATTTCCAATTGCCAGACGAAGGACGGAAAGATTATCGTGTACGCGAGCGAGGCGAAGTTCACGGACGACCCGATTGAGGAGGGATTCTTTGGTTGCGGCGGCGTGGCGGAGATTCCGGACTTGCAGAACAAGCTGATCAAGTTGGCACGCGGCGGCTTCAAGCACCATACGTCCGTGGGCGAAGGCCATATGAAGGAGATTTTGAAGGAGGCGTTCACGACATATCTTGGATACGACTGGGTGGAGATTGACTAATACGGTTTGGACGAACCGCAAAAGGAAGGCAAAACTGTGACGATTGATAAAAAACGGCGAGGTATTTAGAATGAAGATAGCGGGACTTGACATCGGGACGACGGGCTGCAAGTTGACGGTGTTTGATGAGAAAGGAACGTACCTTGACAAATCGTACAAGGATTATCCGGTAAAGCGTGCAAGCGGCGAGCACGAGGTGGACGCGGAGGCCATTATGGAGGGCGTGTATTTCGTGATTGGGGAAATGGCAAAAAAATACCCGGACATTGCCGGAATCGGTGTGACCAGCTTCGGTGAGACATGCGTGTTGGCGGACGAGAACGGAAAACCATTGCACATGGCAATGCTTTATACTGACCCGCGCGGGGCGGCGGAGTGCGAGGAATTGACGCGCAAGATGGACGGCCGGACGATTGCCTCCATCACCGGGGTGAAGCCGCATGAGATGTACAGTATTCCCAAGCTGATGTGGCTGAAGAAAAATCGACCGGGGCTTTACGCGAAGGCAAGGCACGCGTTTTTGATGGAGGATTATGTGGTGTTCGCCTTGACGGGAACGGCGCAGATAGATTATTCGCTGGCGACGCGCACGATGGCGTTTGACATTACGTCCCTGAAATGGAGCGAGGAAATCTTCAAGATTGCGGACATTGACATGGGGCTGATGTCGAAACCGGTGCCGACGGGAACTTCCGCCGGGACGGTGCGCCCGGAGATTGCAAAGGAGCTGGGACTTTCCGCGGACACGCAGATTGTTTCCATCAGCCATGACCAGGTGTCGGCGGCGGTTGGAGCCGGAGTTTTCGATTCGGCTACGGCGGTGGACGGAGCCGGCACGGTGGAGTGCATGACGCCGATTTATGACGGCCTGCCGGAGCTTGAGGTGATGTATGCCGGGAATTACGCGGTGGTTCCCTACGTGGTTCCGGGAAAATACGTCGCATATGCGTTTTCTTATACCGGCGGCGCGCTGATTCAGTGGTGCGTGGACACGCTGGCGAAAAAGGAGAAGGAACTGGCGGCCAAGCAAGGCGTTTCCGTCAATGAATTGCTGGAAGAGGAATATCGCAAGCTATATAAAGAAGAATGTCCGACGGGCATGCTGGTGCTGCCTCACTTTGCCGGGGCGGCGACACCGTACATGGACACGGGCTCGAAGGGCGTGATGGTTGGACTGACTGCGGGAACCTCCGTGTGCGAGATCTATCGGGCTTGTATGGAAGGT
Source organism: uncultured Lachnospiraceae bacterium (assembly GCA_949915905.1). Classification (GTDB taxonomy): domain Bacteria; phylum Bacillota; class Clostridia; order Lachnospirales; family Lachnospiraceae; genus Schaedlerella. The sequence goes on from CATLEQ010000057.1 coordinate 1,620, forward strand.
GTCGTTTACGAGATGATGCTGAACATGGAATATTTAAAAGATTCCGGCGTGCATTTTGACATGTTGCAGGCGACCGGCGGCGGTGCGCGCTCCAAGGTATGGATGCAGATGAAGGCGGATGCCCTGGGCTTGCCAATCACGGCACTGCGCACGGTGGACGCGGGAACGGTCGGCAGCGCGATGCTGACCGGAATCGCAGTCGGATGCTTTGCGGATTTGGAGGACGCGGCGGCACACATGGTGGAAAAGCGCGAGGTATATCAGCCGCGTAAAGAGATGCATGAAAAGTATCAGGAGATTTATCAGAGGTACCGGAAGCTCTACGAGGCGGTACGGCCGTTGATGTAATGTAAAAGTAAAATAAGAAGAACAAAGAGCCCTGGCGTGTGGAGAAGAATGCGGTTGTTGTGCCGCGCGGAGCATGTCAGGGCTAAAAAAGAAATGAGGTGCAAATATGAATCCGTATATCGGACATGATTCGCAAGTGTATGGAATCGAAGAACACCGCCTGGTAGGCGGAAAGGGCGACGGAATGCGCTTGTTGGAAGTAAATAATGGAAAAGGGCTGGAACTGACCGTTTCGCTTGACCGGGCGGCGGACATTTCGCGTTTGCGGTTTCGTGGAATCAACATGTCGTATTTTTCACCTTGCGGTTATGTGGCCCCGGCTTATTATGACTGCGTGGGAGGCAACTGGCTGAAATCTTTCACGGCCGGTTTCCTAACGACCTGCGGTTTGCGCGCGGTCGGTTCTCCGTGCGTGGACGAGGGCGAGGAATTACCGTTGCACGGCACGATTGCCAACCAACCGGCGGAATCGGCGTATTGGCTGGAGGAGAACGGCGAACTGGTGGTGCGCGCGACGGTGAAGGACGAAGTGATATTTGCTCCCAAATTGCGCCTGATGCGTGAAATACGAGTGAGTCTTGAAAAAAATGAAGTTACGATTTGTGACACCATTGAAAATACGGGCGATACCAAACAGCCGTTGGAGATTCTTTATCACATGAACATGGGTTACCCGCTGCTCGACGAGGACAGCGTGGTGGAGATTCCGTCCATCGGCGTGACTCCGCGTGATGACCATGCGGCGGAGGACATCGAAAACTGGATGCACATGATAAAGCCGCAGGCGGGCTACGTGGAACGCTGCTATTACCATAAGTTCGAAAAAGAGGGAAAGGCCTCCATTTATCAGCCAAAGCTCGGGCAGGGACTGGAGATTACCTTTGACGCGGAGGAATTGGATGGTTTCGTGGAGTGGAAGATGATGGGCGTGCGTGACTACGTGCTGGGTCTGGAGTGCGGCAACTGCTACCCGGACGGGCGCGACGTGATGCGCAGGACGGGAATGCTCAAATTCATCGAGCCGGGCGAGAAGAAAACGTATCAGGTGAAGGTGAGGATGTTTTCAAATTAAGGGATAAAAGAAATCAATTTTCAAAAGGAAGAGCAAAACAGAAAATTATTGACAAAGGGGACAAATCAATCTATAATCCGTGTTGTGAGCAGGTTGTATGATAAGGTGATATCGCAAGAAGGGGAAGTGGTTACACTGGATAACACTCAAACGAGAATTGTTTTTGCGGCAATGAAGGCTGTGCGCCAATATGGTCTGGAAGGGGTGCGCATCCAGAATGTCAGCGAGTTGGCGGGGATTTCGCCTGGAGCGATTTATCGTCATTTTGACGGCAAGGAGCAATTATTGGTGGAGTGCTTTACCTATGTGGATAAACAGGCGGCGGCCATTTTTGAACATTTGAAGTTTGATCCTCTGGTCATGCTCACTAATCCTATGGAAGCGGTAAAGGGGTTGTGGCTGCCCTATTTTCGATTTTGGACATCACATCCGGATGAAACGGTTTTTTATCACCGTTTTCGAGACAGCGCGTTCTTCCCCAAATATGATAAGAAACGAGATGTGACTTATTTCAAGACGTTTATCGGAATGGTTCAAGCCTTTAAAAAGGTTTTTCCAAGTCTGGACAGGATGAATCAGGACTTATTGTGGCTTCATGTCCTCACATCCACTGTCCTATATGCAAAATATGTAGTGGAGGGAATTCTTCCCAACAATCAGGAAACCGAAGATACGGTATTTCAGTTATTGACTACCGGGCTAAGTGGCTATTTGCAACCCGAGAAGCTTTCAAAAGTGTCTCAGGAGTAAAAACGTACCGCCTAAAGGCGGTTCGTTTTTGACCATAAGAAAATAAACGTTTATTTACATCCCGATAGGAAAAGAGTGCATGTTACTTGATTTGTTATGGAGAATAGGAGGTTAAAAGGATGATGATTTATCACCACCGCCGTGTCGGCAAACGGTTTCAAAAAAGGCTCAAATTCAAAGAAAATCCAAGAGCGAGGCTGATTGCGCTTTTTTTGTCTTTGTCCATGTTAGTAGGCTTCCTTCCCGCGCTTGCGGCGGCAGCGGAAATGGATGGGAAATTTTCTGATATTGTGACGTTTGACAGCATCACCCTTCACTATGCGGATCTGAATGGCCTGCCAGAGAAGGAGGCCATTTCGGATGATGCCCTCATTGAAAAGAATAAGCAGTTGGCGTTGCGCTATACATACAAAATTACTGAGGAACAATGCGAACATATTACGGCGGGAACGAGATATTATCTTGAAGTGTCACCTCATCTGGAGTTGCCTCATTTGGAAACCGGCTCGCCCCTGACGGTAGAGGCGGAAGATGGAATAAAGGAGCGGTTTGGCATGATTTACGCAGACGGCAGCAGAGCCTGGGTCGTGTTCGATGCCAAGGACGGCGGCGATGATACGATTCTGTCGGATTATGGGGAATTAAAGGGCGCCTATTTCTATTTGAATTGCAGACGGGCGAAGGAGGTGCCTCAGGGAGAATCCCCCATAGCGGGGAAACGTAATCTTTATGCGATGAAGTTTGAAAACGGTAAACAGCTCAACTTCGGGTATGCGGAAAATGAGCCGGTAACGGCAAAAGCGCAAATTAAAAAGGGTGGCAGCCTGCAGGAGAAAAACATTACCTGGGAAATCAACTATACCCCATGGCAAAATCCTTCCGAGGGTGACTTTGTTGACTTGAACACCCCATTTGAATTGCGTGACACGATTGATACTTCTTTGCACGGTTACGTACCCGACAGCGTGACAATCGACGGCGCGCGTGTCACTGCATACATTTCCCGCGATGATGTCCCGGAAAAAGCAGAAGCATATGTTCTTGTAGAACCCGCGGCAGATGGGAAAAGTACGGTTTTGACCTTTGGCGGTACAAAACTTAACGCGGGGGAGGCGACGCAGGGAAGCCCTGCAACACCGTTGAAGATCACGTATCAGACTTCTATTAATGATGCCCTTTTCTTACCGGGCGGGAGTGGCGATGTAAAAGTTACAAACGTCGTTAAACTGTTTGCCGGTAATGGCGGCGCGTTCAATGAGCTGGATGTCAGCGGCAATAGCACCGTGAAAGTTTCTCAACCCGTGTGGCTGACAAAAACTGGAAAGACAACCCGACACACGGACGGTACGGGTTCTACCACCGATTGGACAGTCACGTTTCAACCGAATGGCTTTGAATTTACCGAGGGCAATAGTCTGACACTCCACGACCAGCTTCCCGAGGGCAGTGCGTTGGTGGAGGACTCGGTAGAGGTGAACGGGACAGTGACAACGGCAGCAGTCGGGAAAAATAACGATTTTACCGTTTCTCCAATTATAACGGATAATCAGCCCGTTATAATCACTTATCAAACTCATGTTCCGGAGAAGATGTATGACGACGGTACAAGCCTGGGGAATAACGTGGCATGGTTTACGTTTCAATATGGAGGTGAAGAGTATGCCACGCCCGAGAAAAGCACACCTGTCGGCAGCGGGGATGGCAGCGGGACACCGGGCACGGCTACGCTGGTTAAAACGAATGGTGGTTATGATGCGGCCACTCGCACGATTAAATGGACGGTAACGATTAATCCTCATAAGGCGTATCTTAAAAGCGGCACGTTCACGGATGATTTGAGCATTGTTGGCCCGCGATGTGATGTCGGGCATACCAGTGGACTGGAAGTGGTGGACGGCAAAGATGGCATTGCCGTCAAGGTAAAGGAACTCATAGATGGCAAGGTAAATGAAAGGGAACCCACAGACGCGGAAAATGCACTGATAACGTTAGAGTATGATTTGCAGCGCCTTACGATCAAAGTCGGAGAAATCGGTGCGAAAACCATTACCCTTACTTATACCACGAAAGTGTGTGATCCTTGCGTTTTTGCCAACAATAGGGCAAAAAGCACGTTTACGAACACCATTGCCACTAAAAACATGGTGATTGGAAAAAACGCCACCGGTGAACGCGAGGCCAGTGCCGACAGTACGGCGAATGTCAGTGCCGCGGTTTTGGAAAAGAAAGAGCCGGTTTATGACTATGCCACCGGCATCATGAAATGGACCGTGGAGGTGGATGCGGCCGGGCTGCCTATGACAGACGTGGTTCTGACGGACACCTTGCCCGACGGGTTGACCTATGTGAAAGGATCTCTCGACACCAATGCAAAGATCGAGAACGCCGAGGCAAGTGTGTCGGGACAAAAACTGACCATTGACTTGGGCATGGTCACGTCAAAAACCATCGTTACTTTTGATACAAAGGTTAATCCGGAAATTATGGGATTTCAGGGTGATCAGCCGGTAGTTGTCGAGAATACCATCCGCATGAACGGTAAAGCGGACGAGGTTGAGTTTGCAGAGGTTTCTCACAGCGTACGGCAGAATTTTTCCAACCATGGCCTTGTCAAAAGCAGCAGGGTGGATAATGGGCAGGAGTTCATTCAATATGAGGTGTTAATCAATCCATTTGGTCTCGCGCTTCCAGAGAATCCTTCTCTTGTCGACACGCTGGATCAACGTCTCCAGTTGGATACCGATACGTTGCGGTTTTATGAAGCCACTCTCGATGGGACGACCGAGGGCCAAGGTCAAAAGCCCGGTTATAAAAAATCCGGGGATGGACAAGCACTGAAAATCACGGACTTTGACCCGGAAACAAACAGCTTTACGGTACGGTTGCCCATTGATGCCGACAGCCGCGGTGCCTATGTACTGACCTACACGGCGGACATTATCCGGCGGCAGACGGGAGGGTATGGAAATAGCGTTCGCTTTGAGGGCGGCTCTGTTTTGCTGGGAGGCAACAAGGAAAATAGCGCGGTCGTTGGCGGGGGCGGAGGAGGCGGCGGGGGCGGCGTTGCCAGCCGAAAGGCCGGCATCGTTATCGTCAAAACCGACAAGGAAACTCGCGCCCCTCTTTCCGGCGTGTCATTCATGCTGTACCAATGGGATGTTTCTAGTGATACACGAGGTCTGCCTTTTGCCCGGGGAACGACCGACGACCAGGGAATGCTTTCATTCAAGGTGAACCCGGGGGCATCTTATGAACTGGTGGAAACCGAAAGTGTTCCGGGTTATGGCAGCAAGTTTGGATGCATGCCTCTTCCGGATTGTGTGACGGAAACAGAAGATGGCCTTTTGATTAAAGCGGGAGCGGCGAAATCAGAGTTGAAACTGGATTTGACGAATGAAGCCCAGACCACCGATATCGTATTTTGTCTTTTAAATGAATTGGGGATTCCGATGGCAGGGGCAAAGGTTCAGATGTTTAAATCTTATCCCGGTGGAACGGAAAATCCCGAACCGGATATGGAGGTCACGGTGGCGGCGGATGGAACTGTGAAGTTTTCAGGTGTTCGCCGCGGGGCGACATATTATATTCGTCAAACCGGCGGAGAGGTCATGACTGTCGTTGTACCGGCCGATCTCAGTGAGGAAACAAAGGCTACGCTCCCGAATGGTACAATGACTACACTTACGGCAGATTGCCAGGTGACAGGCACCATGGAGGAAAATCAGTGGTGGGAGCTGATTATCACAAAAGTTACCGGAGGAAGCAAGCTCCCCCTGGCCGGGGCCACTATCGGCTTATATGCGGATGCGAAGTGTCATACATTGATTAAAACGGGTGTCAGCGGGCAAGATGGAACAATTGCCTTTGACGGGTTGATGGAAGACCAGACATACTGGTTGAAAGAGACTTCCGCACCGTCTGGCTATCAGTTAAATTTCACGATTTATGAGGGGACGGAAGTAAAGCCTAATGTGATGATAGAAAATGAATCCATAACTACGCCCGATAATCCGGAAACGCCGGATGACCCGGGAACGGCGGATGGCCTGGAAACGCCTGATAATCCGGAAACGCCGGATGGCCCGGAAACGCCCGATAATCCGGGAACGGCGGATGGCCTGGAAACGCCCGATAATCCGGGAACGGCGGATGGCCTGGAAACGCCCGATAATCCGGGAACGGCGGATGGCCTGGAAACGCCCGATAATCCGGAAACGCCGGACAATCCGGCTACATTCGGTAATCAAGGTGAGGGCGGTTTAAATGGCAAACCGAGCATTCCACAAACGGGTGACGGTACGCCATGGTTAGTCAAAATCGTTTTTATTTTAGGGATTTTGTCGGTGGTCATGCCCATATGTAAAATATTTAAGTCTAAAAGGCATCAAAATAAATAAAAATTTATGCCAACTATGTGGTCGTTTTAGGAGACACGAGAGCGCGCCGTTGATGTATGGTGTTTGGCGGGGCATGTCATAAATCCGTCCATCAATCAGTTCTGACCTTTGACCGTCTGGCAAGGCAAAGATGTCATCGGCCGTATAAATTTTTTCTTGTGGTAATGCCATAATCCACCCGTCTCCTTTCAACCTTTGCAATGGCAAAAGATTCTATCCTTGAAAACGAAAGGGGCATGTGCTAAAATACTGATGTCGGCATACGAGACGGCAGCACGGGGACGTGTCGTCGTTTCGTATGCCGAAGCTAGATGTCATGAAAAGGAAAAAAGGAGGAATTCGGTTGAAAAATGTGAGGTGCCTTATGAAAAAGTGGCGTATGAAAAAATGGTGTTTGAAAAGTTTGGCTTGTCTGGCGGCGGCTTCGATTTTTGTTTTGACGGGGTGCGGGGACAAGGAGCCTTTGGATCCCCGAAATCCGGTATCGTTGACGGTATGGCATTATTATAACGGCTCCCAGCAGGCCGCTTTTGACGCTCTGGTGGAGGAGTTTAATAATACCGTGGGCAAGGAGAAGGGCATTTACGTGCAAGGCTATTCCCAAGGTTCGGTTTCTGATTTGGAAACGGCGGTAAGGGATGCCATTGACGGAAAGGTCGGGGCGGACAAGATGCCGGACATTTTCTCGTCTTATGCGGATACCGCCTACGAGGTGGAACAGGCGGGAGCGTTGGCCGATTTGTCAAAGTACCTTGAAGAGGAGGAACTGAAAAAATACGTGGATTCTTACATTGAGGAGGGATGCATCGCCGCCGACGGCACGCTGCGGATTTTTCCCACGGCGAAGTCCACGGAAATCATGATGCTCAACAAGACGGATTGGGAGGCATTTGCCGAGGCAACGGGAGCGTCCTTGGAGGATTTGAGCACGATGGAGGGCGTAGTGGAAGTCGCGAGGAGCTACTATGAGTGGACGGACGGCCAGACCCCCGACGTGGCGGGCGACGGCAAGGCCTTTTATGGAAGGGATGCCATGGCGAATTATTTTATTATCGGCCTGCGGCAACTGGGTGTGGAGATTTTCCAAGTGGAAAATGGCGAGATGACCTTGAACGTGCCGAAAGAGGAATTGTACCGTCTTTGGGAAAATTATTACGTTCCAATGGTGAAAGGGTATTTTGGGGCATACGGTTCTTTTCGTTCGGATGACGTGAAGACGGGGGAATTGCTTTCGTATACCGGTTCCACCTCCTCCGCCATGTATTTTCCGGATCAGGTGGAACTTGACGATGGCAGTTATCCTATCGAATATGTCGTGATGCCGGCTCCGATATTTGAGGGCGGGGAACGCTATGCCGTGCAGCAAGGGGCGGGCATGGTGGTTTGCAAGTCCGACGAGGCTCATGAGTATGCGGCCGTGGAATTTTTGAAATGGTTTACCCAATTGGAGAACAACATCCGGTTCGGCTGCGTATCCGGCTATCTTCCGGTGCAAAAGGAAGCGAACAGTATAGAAAGGCTGGATCAGGTCATCGAGGAACAAAAGCTGGAGGTGGCTCCGAAGACGTATGATTGTTTGGCGACCATCTTTCAGGAGTCGGAGGGAATGACACTTTATACGAACAAGAGCTTTGAAAATGGATCGGCGGCCAGGAAGGTGTTGGAATATAATCTGGCCGACAAGGCGGCAGAGGATCGGGCGGCCGTGTCCGAAGCACTGGCACAGGGAAAGAGCCTGGAAGAGGCGGCGGCTCCTTATGTGACGAGGGAAGCCTTTGAACAGTGGTACGATTCTTTTTGTGATACGCTGAGCCAGACGGTGGGAAAGTAGATATGAAATAAGCAGGCATGAAATAAGCAGGTATGGAAGATGAAAGGTAACGGTAAAAAAAGAAAAAAGGCAACCATATTCAGGATTTTTCTGGTTCCATTGATTCTCATCATGCTGATACAGAGTGCCATCACTATTGGTACCCTGGTAGTCAGACGAACCGCGTCCACGCTGGAGGGGTATTCGAGCGGTATGATGAACCGTTTGGTGGAAAATCGAAAAGTGATTCTGCAAAATGAAATGAACCAGCGCTGGGCATCTGTTTGTGAGAAGGAGATGCTCTTGAATGGGATTCTGGAGCAGTTTTTACAAAACAAGGGAGTCGGTTTGGAGGAAGTGTTTGCGTTCGACGACATGCGGGACGGATTGCTGGAACTGTTTTTTCAAGAATGCCTGGATGTCTTGCAAAACAATTCCACGACGGGGGTTTTCTTGGTCTTGGCGGGGGAGGACGCGGGTTCTGCCGGGGATTACGATGGCTTTTTTATCCGGGACTCCGATCCCGACACGAATCCTGCCAATTACTCGGATCTGCTTTTGGAGCGGGGCGGCAAGCATTTGTCCAGAAACTGGAACATTCCTTTGGATACCAATTGGACCACTTCTTTTCATATGGACGGACAAGGGGAAAACATGGCTGATGCTTATTTTTATGAGCCATGGCGGGCCGGCGAGGAACATATGGAGGCGGACACGAAAGATTTGGGGTATTGGTCGTTGCCGTTTTTTTTGGAAAAGGACAAGGCCGATTCATATGAAATGATTACGTACTCCCTGCCCTTGAGATATCAGGGGCGGGTATATGGCGTACTGGGCGTGGAGATATCCAGCAGGAACTTGAGTGAATATTTACCGGCATCGGAATTAAATGAGACCCAGCAGTCAGGCTATATGCTGGCCGTCGGGCAGGAAGACGGCAGTTACGTCCCCCTCATGGGCAAGGGCGTCTTATACAACCTGGTTCGTTCTGAGGGCGGGTTCGAATTACAAGGGACGGATTATGAAAATCTTTCTTTGGTAAGGAACGTGGATTTGAACGGGCAGGGAATTTACGCCGTGGTATGCCCTTTGAAGCTATACAGTAACAATGTCCCATATGAAAACACGGAATGGGTACTTTTAGGACTGAACACGGAAGACGACCTTTTTGGAATGAGCCGTCGCCTCTATGTCTGGATAGTCGTCGCCATCTTGGTTGGCCTGGGATTTGGCGTGTTCGGCATTTATTTTCTGGTAAGGCATTTGACGAAGCCGGTTCAGCAGTTGATGCGCTGTATCAGCAAGGGGCGGGAGGGACTTGGGGAATTCAAGCCTTCTAATATCCTGGAGGTTGATGCCTTGTACGACGTGGTGACCGACTTGACGGAGCGACAGAAGGAAGCGGAAAATATTCTTCTGGAGGAAAAGGAGCGTTATAAGGTGGCATTGGAATCCTCAAAGGACGTCTTTTTTTCGTATGACCTCCGAAGTCAGGTGCTTGACATCGTAAATCATAAGACCATGAGCGGACAATGGAAATGTCCGAGGGCGGAGGATGGCTTTATCAGTCCTGAATATATTTACGAGGCGGACAAGGAGGAGGCCTTGCGCCAACTGCAGCGTGACACGGACAACATGTATGCGGAGTTTCGGATGCACTGGCCGGACGAGGCGGAGTTTACGTGGGTGGCACTGTCCGGGAAGACGGTCTACGATACGGACGGCGAGCGGTGGAAACTGGTGGGAAGTATACGCGACATCCAGGAGCAAAAGGAGCATGAGGCCGAGCAACTTCGGAAAAATATGACGGATCAGGTCACGGGGCTGGCCGTTTTCGGTATCGGCATGGAGCATTTGCAGGAATGCCGTAGGTCACGTCCGGATGGTGTCATGGTCGTATTGTTTTTGGATCGTTTGAAGGAGAGCGATGAGAAAAACGGTATCGTGTTCGGGGACATGGTACTGGAGGAAATCGGGAGCCTGATTCGCGGGGCATGCAAGGGCCTTGCGAGGAGCGAGGGCTGCAGGGCGGAGTCACTGCGCCTGAACAAGGCCGAGTTCGTCATCTGGCTGGAGGATCAGTCGAGGGCGCGGGCCGAGAAATTTATAAAGAAATTACTGCAGAACGTCGAGGCGGCTTTTCAGGAAGAGATTTTTTCGGTTCATGTGTATGCGGGATTGTCTTGTGGGAAGAAGGGGCAAAGCTCGGAGGAATTGATTCGCATGGCAAAGCTGGCGCGAAGTCTCGTAGTTGCCGGCAGCGGGCGGCATTCTCTCTTTTATGAAGACGTTCCCGAGAAAAAACGTGCCGACTTGCCCGCGCTGCAGGGGTGCGAGGTGAATTCCCTGGGCTATGCCAAGGACGTGAGCCTGGTGTCCGTGGCCTTGAACTTGTTTGGCAAGGGTTCGAACTTCCCAGCCCAAATGATGCTGATGATTCGCAAGATTGGAAGGTTTTACCATGCAAGCGGCGTGCAGGTGTCCTTGCTGCGTGTCGATTTTAATTCCAATTACCTGAATTACCAGTGGCGGCGAAACGGAGAAGTCACCAAGGAAATTGTAAGAAAATATAAGGAAGAGGAAAAAGAGGAGTTCTATCATTGGCTGGAATCCGAGGAGGTACGATATTTTTCGGAGGAGGACAGTCGGCAGAAAGTGATTCGTTGCTTCTTAAGCGTGGAATCGGGAGAAACGGGAATCATGCTTCCCATGTATGACGGTAGAACGTATATGGGCAATGTCTGCATCCTTGGCATCGGGGCGGAAATTTTGAAGGACATGGAGCAAAGGCAGGAACTTGAGGAGCTTGGCCGGGTCATCCAGAGCCAGTTAAATCAGCAGCAGTATGATATTGCCAGCAAGGCAAAGTCGGAGTTTTTGTCCCGCATGAGCCACGAGATTCGAACGCCGATGAACGGCATCATCGGCATGACGGCCATTGCCTTGCAACCGGATCAAGGGCAGGAAAGGATTATGGACTGCCTTCAGAAAATAAAGTCCTCATCGGATTATTTGCTGGGACTGATTAATGACATTTTGGACATGTCGAAAATCGAGAGCGGAAAGATGAAACTGGATCCTGTTAATTTTAATATGGACGAACTGTTGGACACCGTAGGGGAATTGATTCTGTCGCAGGCGGCCATGAAACAAGTAGATTTCGTGCGGGAGATTGAATTGGAACACCATTGGTTCGTGGCGGATCGAATGCGGATTAGCCAGGTGCTTATTAATTTGCTGGGCAACGCGGTGAAGTTTACGCCGGCAAAGGGCAGGGTCACGCTGACCATTGGCGAGACGGCTGCCGCCGGGGGTGAGGCTTGTATTTCGTTTGCAGTGAGGGATACGGGAATTGGCATCGCGAAGGAGGATCAGGAGCGTATTTTTCGTTCGTTTGAACAAGCTTCCGGTACGAATCCGTCCAAGCATCAGGGGACGGGGCTGGGACTGTCTATCAGCAATCGGCTGGTGCAGATGATGGGGAGTAACATCCAGGTGGAGAGCGAACCCGGGAGGGGCAGCATGTTTTGCTTCACCATTTCCTTGAAGCTTGGTGAGAGCGAGGAGCGTGAGGCGCACAGAGAGGAGGTTTCCTTTGACGGCTGCCGCGTTCTGGTCGTGGAGGACAATGACTTGAATGCCGAAATCGCGCGGTGCCTTTTGGAGGATTGTAATTTCGAGGTGGACTGTGTCTTTGACGGCGCGCAGGCCGTTGAGCGTGTTCGTACCACGTCGCCGGGCACTTATGACGTGATTTTGATGGATATCATGATGCCGGTGATGAATGGGCTGGATGCGACGCGTGCCATTCGCGCCATGGAGCGCGAGGACTGTCATTCCATACCGATCATTGCCATGTCGGCAAACGCTTTTGATGATGATTTGAAAAAAACCGTGGAATGCGGCATGAACGGGCATTTGTCCAAGCCCGTCGAGGTAGACAAGTTGTACCAGATGTTGGACAAGGTGGTGCAAAATAGGCATAAGTGAGTGTTTTATGGGGTGATGCCAATAGGATGCTTTGCGATGGCTAAATGGCATGAAAGACGGAAAAAGTTGAGAGACGGGGAGTTGCAT
>CATLEQ010000058.1 GCA_949915905.1 uncultured Lachnospiraceae bacterium
ATGTCAGTCATGACATCCGTACGCCGATGAATGCCATCGTGGGCATGACGGCGATTGCGACGGCGCATATTGATGACAAGGAGCAGGTGCAGAACTGCCTTAAGAAAATTGCACTGTCCGGCAAGCACTTGCTGGGCTTGATTAATGACGTGTTGGACATGTCAAAGATTGAGAGCGGAAAGATGACGCTGACTTTGGAGCGGATTTCCCTGCGGGAGGTAATCGAAGGAATCGTCAATATCGTACAGACACAAATCAAAGGGAAGGGACAGTATTTTAACGTACATATTGACAATATCATGACGGAGGACGTTTATTGTGACGGCGTACGTTTGAACCAGGTGTTGATGAATTTGTTGTCTAACGCGGTCAAGTATACGCCGGAGGGCGGCACGATACAGTTGACTTTGTACCAGGAAGACGCTCCGCCGTCAAAGGGGGAGACGTATATTCGAACACATATCGTGGTCAAGGATAATGGAATCGGCATGACGGAGGAATTCCTGCATCATATTTTTGACTCATATTCCCGGGCTGACAATAAGCGGGTTCAGAAGACCGAGGGGGCGGGTCTTGGCATGGCAATCACAAAATATATCGTGGATGTGATGGAAGGCAGCATTACGGTCGAGAGCGAGCCGGACAATGGGACGACATTCCATGTGATTTTGGACATGGAAAAGGCGTGCGAGGAAGAGTTTGACATGATTCTTCCGGCGTGGAAGATGCTCGTTGTGGATGATGACGAGATGTTATGCCGTACGGCAACGGAGGCGTTGGATTCCATTGGCGTGCAGGCCGAGTGGACCTTGAGTGGGGCAAGGGCAATCGAGATGGTGACACGGCATCACCAGATGCGGGACGACTACCAAATCGTGCTGCTGGATTGGAAGCTTCCCGACATGGACGGCTTGATGGTGGCCAAACAGATTCGAAGAAGCATGGGGGATGACATACCCTTGATTCTGATTTCCGCATATGACTGGAGCGAGTTTGAGACCGAGGCGAGAGAAGCAGGCATTAGTGGATTCATCTCAAAGCCGTTGTTTAAGTCCACGTTATTCTATGCCTTGAGAAAGTATATGGGTGAGGCGGAAGTGCAGAATGAGCCGGGCAAGGATACAGATTTGTCGGGATGCCATTTGCTGGTTGCCGAGGATAATGAATTGAATTGGGAAATTTTAGAAGAGTTATTGTCGGATGCCGGCATGGAGCTTGACTGGGCAGAGAATGGAAAGATTTGTCTGCAAAAGTTCGAAGAATCACAATCAGGCCACTATGACGCGATTTTGATGGACGTTCGGATGCCTGTTATGAACGGATATGAAGCAACCAGGGCGATTCGTGCTTCCAGCCACCCGGATGCGGGAAAGATTCCGATTATCGCCATGACGGCGGATGCGTTTTCCGAGGATATTCAGCGGTGCCTGGAGAGTGGCATGAATGCACATACGGCAAAACCGATTAATTTGGAAGAGGTACTTTCCTTATTGAAAAAACATATCCTTATAGAATGATGGTGCCGGCATACGGGTAAAGTGATGTATCCGTATGCCGACAGTGTATTTATATCATAGAAAACTTTGTTCCCTATGATACAAGACCTCCGGGGGGATGCGCACTTCGCGCCTGAGGAAAATGGTTACTGACGCAGCCGCGCTCCGCGCGAGAGTCCGGCTTGCCGGACTCTTTGCTCTTGTGTGACAAAGAACTCCGGTTCAAACTCCGGTGTCATTTCCGGTCAATTCATCTAGGCTGATTCCATAAATGCGGGATAATTCCATCAGAATATAAATATTGGGCATGCTTTTCCCACGTTCGTATGCTGACAATGTTTGCCTTTTGATGTACAGTTTGCGTGCAACACTGGTTTGGCTCATATTTTTTGCCGTGCGTACCTTGCGCAAGTTCTTTCCTATGGTATTTCTCATCATCCCGGTTTTCACCTCCCTCCGTTTTGCGATTTATTATTCTATCATTGGCTGACGCTTGAAACATACTTCCTATTCATGTATACTAAAAGATATCCGATAATTAAGTAGAAAAGTACTCGAAAAACGGATATTTTGAGGCGGCGGAGTTAAGCGGATATTCGCAATCCGCTTCGTTACTTGCTTATAACCTCATTGCCGCTTCGCGGCATTTCAGTGGGAGCTTGTACTTCCCTGATGAGGTTAAATTCTTTTATTTTTTAGAATCATTGCCCTGATTTTGTGGTATACTTTTTCTAAGAATGGTATTTTTAGCCATATGCGAAAGGAGAAAATGAGATGCTGGAAAACACGGATTTTTCAAAACAAATGTCAAAGGAAGAATTTAAGTTGAAGATGCCGCCATTAAAGGCACGTCTGGGCGAGTTGCAGAGAAAGTGCAGGGAATTCAAAATTCCGATCATGATTGTGTTTGAAGGATTTGACGCGGCGGGAAAGGGATTTCAAATCGGGCGCTTGATTCAAAGCCTGGATCCGCGGGGATTTTCCGTCCATACCGTTCAAGAGGAGACCGAAGAGGAAAAAATGCACCCGTTTTTGTGGCGTTTTTGGACGACGACCCCGGCGCAGGGCGGAATTGCCATTTATGACGGGAGCTGGTATCGAAAGGTGCTGATTGACCGTTTTGAAAAAAATACAAAGAAATCCAAGCTTTCATCTCAGTACGAGGCGATTCGCACGTTTGAGCGGCAGCTTACGGATGACGGCTGTGAAATTTTGAAATTATTGCTCGTCATTGACAAGAAAGAGCAGAAGAAGCGTTTTCGGAAGCTGAAAGAGAATAAGGAGACCGCATGGCGGGTGGACAAGGGCGATTTGGAACGCAATGACCACTACGAGACCTATCGTTGCATGATGGAGGAAATGCTTGCAAAAACCAATGACGAGTATGCCCCGTGGACCATTGTCGAGGCGGGGGACAAGCGGTACGCCACGGTAAAAATTTATACGCGGGTGATTGAGGCGATGGAGGAGGCCCTTTGTAAGGCGGCGGCTCGCAGGGACGAGGAGGAAAAGGCGAAAGCGGCCGAGGCGGCTCAAAACGGGTCGCAGGACGGAAAAGAAGGGGAGGACGCGGAGAGGAAGTACGGGAAAAATGTCCTCGCGCAGGCGGATTTGAGCCGGTCTTGTCCGAAAAAAGAATATCAGAAAAAGCTGAAGGAGCTGCAGAAAAAGATGGAGCTTTTGCACGGGGAGCTGTACCGAAGACGAATCCCCTTGGTAATCGGATTCGAGGGTTGGGACGCGGGCGGAAAAGGCGGCGCCATCAAGCGTCTGACGGAAAGGATGGATCCAAGGGGGTTCGAGGTAATCCCAATCGCGTCGCCGAGCACGCTGGAAAAGTCCCACCACTATCTGTGGCGTTTTTGGAAGGCGATGCCCAAGGACGGACACATTGCCATCTTTGACCGTACATGGTACGGACGTGTTATGGTTGAGCGGATTGAGGGCTTTTGTACGACGCGGGAATGGCAGCGTGCCTACAAGGAAATCCGGGAGATGGAGAAGGATTTGTCCGACCATGGGGCAATCGTTTTGAAGTTCTGGATGCATATTGACAAGGACGAGCAGGCCAGGAGATTTAAGGAGCGCATGGAGAACCCGCAAAAGCAGTGGAAAATCACGGACGAGGATTGGCGGAACCGGGAAAAGTGGGATTTGTACGAGAGTGCGGTCTGCGAGATGATTGACCAGACCTCGACGGACTATGCCCCATGGGTCATCGTGGAGGGCAACGACAAATATTATGCGAGGCTTAAAGTCTTAGAGACGGTGGTTGATGCCATTGAGGCGCGTTTGAAGAAGTAAGTGCAACAAGAAAAGGGGTGCAAAAAGCATAAAAGCAAAAAAAGTAAAAAATATTACGAAAAAATAAAGGAAATCAAAATGTTTTGTCGAATATAGATATTAGGATGTTTTATAATGAGGTGAGGTATTTATGTATTATCCGGACGAGCTGATTGAGGAAGTCAGGGTGAAGAATGACATCGTGGACGTCATCTCGGGCTATGTGCGGCTTACGAAGAAGGGAAGCTCCCATTTCGGGTTATGTCCGTTCCATAATGAAAAGTCTCCCTCTTTTTCGGTGAGCCGTGGAAAGCAGATGTATTATTGCTTCGGCTGCGGCGCGGGGGGCAACGTCATTACGTTTTTGATGGAGTATGAGAACTATACCTTTCTTGAGGCCGTGCAGGCACTGGCGGAGCGGGCGGGAGTGGAGCTTCCCAAGATGGAATATTCCCGCGAGGCGAAGGAAAAGGCGAATCTAAAGTCTACCTTGTTGGAAATCAACAAGGCCGCGGCGCAGTATTTTTACGTGCAGCTGAAGGCGGGGCAGGGGAAGGCCGCCCATGACTACCTGACAAATCGGGGGCTTTCGGAGGATACCATTAAGGCTTTTGGACTTGGCTATTCGAACAAGTACAGCGACGATTTGTATCGTTATTTGCAAAAGAAAGGCTATACGGAGGACTTGATACGTCAGGCCGGACTGATTAGCACGGATGAAAAGCACGGGGTGTATGACAAGTTTTGGAACCGGGTCATGTTTCCCATCATGGACGCGAACAGCCGGGTCATCGGATTTGGCGGGCGCGTGATGGGGGATGCGAAACCGAAGTACTTAAATTCGCCGGAGACGCCCGTGTTTGACAAGAGCCGGAACCTTTACGGCCTTCACAAGGCCAGGAGTTCCAGAAAACCATACTTTTTGTTGTGCGAGGGATACATGGACGTGATTTCCATGCACCAGGCAGGCTTTACCAACGCGGTCGCCTCCCTGGGAACCGCGTTCACCGCGGGACATGCCTCTTTGATCAAGCGCTACGTGCAGGAAGTGTACCTGGTGTATGACAGCGACGAGGCCGGCACCAAGGCGGCGCTTCGTGCGACTCCGATTTTGAAGGAGGCGGGGATTTCCGCCAAGGTCATCCGCATGGACCCGTACAAGGATCCGGATGAATTTATCAAGAATCTGGGGGCCGAGGAGTTTGAAAAGCGTATCGGCGGCGCGCGCAACGCGTTTATGTTCGGCCTGGAGGTTTTGGAGAAGAATTTCCATATGGATTCTCCGGAGGAAAAGACGGCGTTCTTCCAGGAGGCGGCCAGACGGCTTATGCAGTTCGAGGACGAGCTGGAGCGGAACAATTACATAGAAGCGGTGGCGAAAACCTATCGTGTAAGTGCCGAGAGTTTGCAAAAGCTTGTGACAAAGGAGGCCGTAAGGGCCGGCATGGCAAAACCGGTGAGCCGTCCAAAGCCTGCCGGGGAGAGACCGGAAAAGAAGGAGGATCCAAAGGCAACGGCACAAAAGATTCTTTTAACATGGATGATTGATGACGCGCGTGTGTTTCAGGCGATCCGCGGCTTTATTACGCCGGAGGATTTTACAACGCCCTTGTACCAGACGGTGGCGGGGATGGTGTATGAACAATATGAGAACGGAAACTTAAATCCGGCACAAATTATCAGTCATTTTCAGGAAGAAGAGGAGCACAGGGAAGCCGCATCGTTATTTCACACGAGAATTCGGGAACTGACGACCGGACAGGAAAAGGAGAGGGCCCTGAAGGAGACGATTTTGCGGGTGAAGGAAAACAGCATCGACATCCGTGCAAAAGAATTGCATCCGACGGACATGGCGGGGCTACAGCGGCTGATGAATGAGAAGAGAAACCTCCCGGAGATTGAGAAACTGCATATTTCTTTTGAATAAGGATAAAATAAAACAAGATGTCTGCTTGCGCAGCCGACATGGGAAGGAAGGACACATGGAAGAGAATAGCACACAGAAATTTATGGAGCGCTTGAAGGAACTGGTCGCACTGAGTAGAAAGAAGAAGGGGATTCTCGAACTGCAGGAGATTAATGACTTTTTTCACGACATGGAGCTTTCTCCGGAACAGATGGAGCATGTATTTGATTATCTGGAGAGCAACAACGTGGACGTGCTCAGGGTGAGTCCGGATCAGGAAGTGGACGTGGAACTGGATTTGGGACTCGACCTTGACATCGTGGACGTGGACATGGACACCATCCTCGCGGAGGAGGAAGAGGTCGACGTGGAAAATATCGACCTTTCCGTCCCGGACGGCGTGAGCCTCGAGGATCCGGTTCGCATGTATTTGAAAGAGATTGGCAAGGTGCCCCTTTTGAGCGCGGAGAGGGAAATCGAGCTGGCGCAGCGGATGGAAGACGGGGACGAGGATGCAAAGAAGGAATTGGCGGAAGCCAATTTGCGCCTGGTGGTCAGCATCGCCAAGCGTTATGTCGGCAGGGGAATGCTTTTCCTTGACTTGATCCAGGAAGGAAACCTGGGGCTTATCAAGGCCGTGGAAAAATTTGATTACCACAAGGGCTATAAGTTCAGCACTTATGCGACCTGGTGGATTCGCCAGGCGATTACGAGGGCGATTGCGGACCAGGCGAGAACCATCCGAATCCCAGTGCACATGGTGGAGACCATCAACAAACTAATCCGTGTGTCGAGACAGCTTTTGCAGGAATTGGGGCGCGAACCCACGCCGGAGGAAATCGCGGAAGAGTTGGACATGCCGGTGGAGCGCGTGCGGGAAATATTGAAGATTTCGCAGGAGCCGGTTTCTTTGGAAACGCCGATCGGCGAGGAGGAGGACAGCCATCTGGGCGACTTCATCCAGGACGACAACGTGCCGGTGCCGGCCGAGGCGGCCGCGCAGACCCTTTTAAAGGAGCAGCTTGACGAGGTGCTTGGAACTTTGACGGAGCGGGAGCAGAAGGTATTGCGCCTGCGTTTTGGCATGAATGACGGGCGCGCACGCACGCTCGAGGAGGTCGGCAAGGAGTTTGACGTCACGAGGGAGCGTATCCGCCAGATTGAGGCGAAGGCGCTGCGTAAATTGAGACACCCGAGCCGCAGCCGAAAATTAAGGGATTACTTGGATTAAAAGTCCCGGACAGCGGCAGAATGATGTGCAATTTAGTCGAAATGAAAGAGGGATAAACATGGAGCTTTCGAGAAGGCTTAAGGCCGTGGCCGCCCTGGTGGACGAGGGCGCATGTGTCGCGGATATCGGCACCGACCACGCCTATATCCCGATTGACCTGGTACGTCGGCGCGTCGTTCCTCGTGCCATTGCCATGGACGTTCATGCGGGGCCGCTTGAGCGGGCGAGAGAGCATGTGTGTGAGGCAAGGCTTGAGCGGGCGATTGAGCTTCGGCTGTCCGACGGGTTTGAAAAGCTACTTCCAGGCGAGGTCGACTGTGCCATTCTGGCGGGCATGGGCGGCGGCCTGGTGATGCGGATTTTAAAGGCGTATTGGGACGTGACATGCAGTCTAAAGACGTGCATCTTGCAGCCACAATCGGAAATTGCGAAGGTAAGAGCCTTTCTGCTTGAGGAAGGCTTTTTGATTATGGAAGAGCAGATGGTCTGCGAGGACGGAAAATATTATCCGATGATGAAGGTGTCGCCGCCGGACGAGAAACGCACGGGAAATGAGCGGGAAACATGGGACGAGGTACAGCTTCGATTTGGAAAGCTTTTGTTGGAAAAAAGACATCCGGTGCTAAAAGAGTTTTTGGAGCGGGAATTGCGCCTTACGACACAGATTATAGAAGGACTTCCGGCGGGGGGCGGAGCGCGGATGGAACACAGAAGGGCGGAACTTTCTTCGAAACTTTGCCATATCCGGGTGGGGTTAAAATTTTATGAAGGGTTTTGAGGTACGCCTGAAAGCGTGCAGGGGAGCGAGGGAGTTTCACGAGGCACGCGGAAAAAAGAGGAGAAAACAGAGGAAGCAGTTATGAAATGCAAAGACATTATAGATATAATCGAAAAGAGTTATCCGCCGTCGGCGGCACTTTCCTTTGACAATGTGGGGCTTCTGGCGGGAAGTCTGCAAAAAGAGGTGAAACGGGTTTACCTGGCGTTGGACGCGACCGCGGAAGTAGTGGGGCATGCCGCCGGGGATGGGGCGGATTTGTTGATTACGCATCACCCGCTGATTTTTTCTCCGCTAAAGCGTGTCACGGAAGAGGACTTCGTCGGGCGAAGGGTCGTGGAGCTGATTCGCCATGACATTTCCTACTATGCGATGCACACGAATTATGACGTGCTGGGCATGGCACGACTTTCCGGAGAGGTGCTCGCCTTAGAGGAGGCACGAACGCTTGACGTGACGATGGAGCTTGACGGGCAGGAGGAAGGCATCGGCAAGGTCGGCATGCTGCCGCGGGAAATGACGTTGCGGGAGTGCTGTGAATATGTCAAAGGGCGCATGGGACTTGAAACGGTGAACGTGTTTGGCGATTTGGACATGCCGGTGCGCAAGCTGGCCGTTTCACCCGGCTCGGGAAAAAGTGCCATTCGTCCGGCAATTGAAAAAGGGGCGCAGGTACTGGTCACCGGGGACATCGGCCATCACGACGGGTTGGACGCGTGGGAGCAGGGGCTGGCCGTCGTGGATGCCGGACATTATGGAACCGAGTATATGTTTATCGAGGACATGAGACAGTATTTTCGGGCGCATGTCAAGGGAGTCGAGGTCGCGGCGGAGCCGGTGCATTTTCCGTGCAGGATAGTGTAAGACAGAAAAAAATGATTTACGAACGAACCACGAACATAGATAAGAAGACGGGAGGCGTTGTCATGGCAGAAACGTATTATCAGGTACAAGTGGGAGAGGTTACAAAATCTTATAAGGAAGGAACTACATATCAGGAAATTGCCGAGGAATTCCAGCATTTGTACGAGCATCGCATCGTGTTGGTGTTTGTGAACAATTTCCGTCTGCAGGAGCTGGCCAAGACGCTGCATCAGGATGCCAGCCTGGAGTTTATCACGACGGCGGACAAAATCGGGCACGATACGTATAAGCGGAGCCTTTCCTTTTTGCTGGTCAAGGCGGTACATGACGTGGGCGGGCACGACAAGGTGGAGCGCGTGCGGATTCATTTTGCCGTCAGCAAGGGTGTGTACTGCACGGTGGAAGGCGATGTCGAGTTGTCGGAAGACTTTTTAAAGGACGTGGAGAAACGGATGCGTCAGCTTGTGCGGGAACAGATTCCGATTAAAAAGTATTCCGTGAACACGAATGATGCCGTCAGGCGGTTTAGGGAGCACAAGATGTATGACAAGGAGAGGCTGTTCAGCTACCGCCGGGTGTCCAAGGTCAATATATACAGCATCAATGAATTTGAAGATTATTACTATGGGTATATGGTTCCGGATACGAGCTACCTGCAATGGTTTTCCCTGCATCTATACGAGGACGGGTTCGTCCTGCAGATGCCGACGGCGAATGCTCCCGAGGAGGTGCCGCCGTTTGAACCGCAGCGGAAGCTGTTCGGCGTATTGAAAGAAACCATTGAATGGGGGGACACGCAAGGGATTGATACCGTGGGCGCGTTGAATGACCGTGTGACGAAGCAGAACATGTTGGAAACCGTCCTTGTCGAGGAAGCCTACCAGGGGCGAAAGATTGCCGAGATTGCCAGGCAGATCGCGAGCAAGAAGAACGTGAAATTCGTGTTGATTGCCGGGCCGTCCTCTTCGGGAAAGACGACGTTCAGCCATCGCTTGTCCATTCAACTGCGGGTAAATGGCATGGTTCCGCACCCGATTGCCGTGGACAATTTTTACGTGGACCGGGAAAAGACGCCGAAGGACAAGGACGGGAATTATGACTTCGAATGTCTGGAGGCCATTGACATCAAGGAGTTTAACAAGGACATGCGCGCCCTCTTAAATGGAGAAAAGGTGTACCTGCCGATTTTTAATTTCAAGACCGGAAAGCGGGAGTACAGTACGATGCCAAAGCAGCTGGGGGAGCATGACGTGCTGGTAATCGAGGGCATCCATTGCTTGAATCCCAGGCTGACGGCGGAGCTGAGTGACGAAAACAAGTTCAAAATCTACATCAGTGCCTTGACGCAGTTAAACGTCGACGAGCACAATCGGATTCCGACCACGGACGGACGGCTGATCCGGCGAATCGTGCGGGATGCCAGAAGCAGGGGCACGTCGGCGCAGAACACGATTGCCATGTGGCACAGGGTGCGCAGGGGCGAGGAGGAAAATATTTTCCCCTACCAGGAGGAGGCGGACATGATGTTTAATTCTTCCCTGGTGTATGAACTGGCCGTGTTGAAGCAGTACGTGGAGCCGCTGTTATTTGGCGTGGAGAAGGACAGTGCGGAGTATGCGGAGGCCAAACGGCTTTTGAAGTTTTTCGACTATTTTGTCGGGATTGGCAGTGAGTGCGTGCCGATGAATTCTCTGCTCAGGGAGTTTATCGGGGGCGGGTGCTTCCAGATATAAAAGGGCCGTCGGAAGGTTTGGGATAAAAAATGGGACAAAGAGAGGGAGCCGCGTTTTGGAAATTTTTCAAACGCGCTCCCTCTTCGGGGTGTAGAAAACAAGGGATTAGGCATTATGCAAGCAAGCTTGCAATGCTTAATCCCTTGTTTTCCCACCCCGTGAAAAGTAACGAATAACAAAAAAGAGTTACGAATATTTATAAAATAATAGTTGACTTTAAGTTTAGTATGTGTATAATTAAGAATGGCGTTACAAAAAGTTTAGTAATTGTAAAAACCAAGAAGAAGGAATGAAGGATGAGCATAGAAGAACAGATTGGCATTAAGATACGAAATTTACGTAACCAAAACGGCCTGACGCAGGAGGAGCTGGCAGACCGGACGGAGCTGACAAAGGGCTTCATTTCCCAGTTGGAGCGGGGGCTTACGGCACCGTCTGTCTCGACGCTTTTGGACATCGTGGAATGCTTAGGGACGAACCTTTCGGATTTCTTCCATGAGGATGACGACGTGCAGGTCGTCTATCACAAGGACGATTGCTTTGAGAAGGAAGACGAGGACGGCAACAAGATTACCTGGCTGATTGCGACGGCTCAGAGCCGGAACTTAGAGCCGATTCTGGTGAATTTGAAACCCGGACAGTCGCTGCCCGAGGATAAGCCGCACGAAGGGGAGGAGTTTGGCTACGTGATCAAGGGGACGATTAAGCTCCATTACGGGGATTCGGTTTATACATTGCGGAAAGGGGATTCGTTTAGCTTCCCCGCCACACGAAAGCATAAAATCTGTTCGGCATCCAGCGGTGTTTCTGATTTTTTGTGGATCAGCACCCCGCCGAGCTTTTAAGGAGGGCAAGGGTACCATGCAGGACGTAATATTACAGTTGGACGCGGTCAGCAAGTCTTTTGACGGAAAGAAAATTTTAAAGAATTTCGACCTGGAAATCAAGCGAAATGAATTCGTGACCCTGCTAGGGCCGTCCGGGTGCGGGAAGTCCACGACGTTGCGCATCATAGGCGGTTTTGAAAAGCCGGACAGCGGACGGGTCTTGTTCGAAGGGAAGGACATCACGTCCCTGACCCCGGATAAACGAAATGTCAATACCGTGTTTCAAAAGTATTCTTTATTCCCCCACATGACGGTGGAGGAAAATATTGCGTTTGGATTGAAATTGAAGAAAAAGAGCAGACAGTACATTGCGGATAAAATTGCCTATGCCCTAAAGTTGGTCAATATGAGGTCTTACGCGCAGCGAAAGCCGGCCTCCTTAAGCGGCGGGCAGCAGCAGCGGGTGGCCATTGCGAGGGCCATTGTAAATGAGCCGGAAATTTTGCTCCTCGATGAGCCGTTGGGCGCGCTGGATTTAAAGCTGCGCCATGAAATGCAAAGAGAGCTGATTAAAATAAAGAAGGAGGTCGGCATTACGTTCGTGTACGTGACCCACGACCAGGAAGAGGCGTTGACGATGTCGGATCGCATCGTCGTCATGAACAAGGGCATCATCCAGCAGATGGGAACCTCGAAAAGTATATATGACGAGCCGCAGAACGCGTTCGTGGCGGACTTTATCGGTGACAGCAACATCATTGACGGCATCATGAAACAAGACCGCCTGGTGCAGATTCAGGGGGCGGACGTCCCTTGCGTGGACGAGGGGTTTGGCCGTGACGAGCTGGTGGACGTGGTCATCCGGCCGGAGGATCTGGTCATCGTCGGGGAAGAACAAGGGTATATCAAAGGCACGGTCGTCTCCATCATTTTCAAGGGTGCCTATTATGAAATCAAGGTGAAGGCCGGGGAGTACGAGTGGAGCGTGCAGAGCGTGAACCCGGCGCAGATTGGCGCGACGGTGGGGCTCACCATTTTGCCGGACAATATTCAAATCATGCACAAGCCACTTTCGGAGGATGCGGAGGTTACGAAGGAGAATGAATAAAAAGAAGACCATAAACAGGAGGTCCTGGCTTTCCGCTCCCTATGTCGTCTGGGTGGTGGGATTTACCGTGATTCCCTTGCTGGTGATTTTCCAGTATGCGCTGACGAGCCGCGACGGAGTATTTACGCTTGCCAATATCACGGCGATTTTTGAGCCGGTGCACCTAAAGGCAATGTTGTTTTCATTGGAAATCGCCGTCGGCTGCACCATCATCTGTATCCTGCTTTCGTATCCGCTGGTGATGGCGATGCGAAGGCTTAACATGGGACGGCAGGGATTTACGCTGTTTATTTTGATTTTACCGATGTGGATGAACTTTATCCTGCGTATTTTGGCGTGGCAGTTGATTTTGTCCAACAACGGCATTTTAAATTTTCTCTTGCAGAAAATCGGCCTTGCGCCGTTGTCCCTGGCAAATACGGGAACCGCCATCATGATTGGCGTGATTTATGATTACCTGCCGTACATGGTGCTGCCGATTTTTAACGCGGTGAATGAGATTGACGAGGATATCATCGAAGCCGCGAAGGATCTGGGGGCAAATTCGCTGACGGTGTTTTTGAAGGTAATCCTGCCGCTTTCCGTGCCGGGGTTGCTTAGCGGCATCGTGATGGTGTTCGTGCCTTCCATGACATCGTTTGTAATAGCGGACGTGTTGGGAGGCGGAAAGCTGCAGCTGATTGGTAACGTGATTGAGCAGGAATTTACGAAGAGCGCGAACTGGAACATGGGAAGCGGCCTGTCGGTTTCGCTGATGTTGTTCGTGTTAATCAGCATGGCGTTTACCACGAAAAATGAAACAGAAGGGAAATCGTCGACGATATGGTAGAGAGAGTAAAAGATTTTGTCAGCAGGTTTTACCTTGCGCTCATTATTTTGTTTTTATATGCGCCGATTGCGGTTTTAATCGTCTTGTCTTTTAATGATTCGCGTTCCCGCGTGGTCTGGGGCGGGTTCACCCTGCACTGGTACCAGGTTTTGTTTTCCAACCGCCAGATTATGGAGGCTTTGGGGACGACGATCTTGTTGGCACTTCTCTCGGCGGCAATTGCCATGGTAATCGGGGTGTTGGCCGCGTTGGGAATTCAGGCCATGAGGCAGCGGGGATTCCAGGTGATGATGATGTTTACCAACATCCCGATGCTCAACGCGGACATTGTGACCGGCATCGCCTTGATGCTCTGGTTCGTGCGGTTCATGCCGCTGGGATTTACGAGCGTATTGCTTGCCCATATCACGTTCAACATTCCCTACGTGATTTTGAGCGTCATGCCGAAAATCAAACAGATGAATTTAAGCATTTACGAGGCGGCCAGGGATTTGGGAGCCAATGCCGTCTATGCGTTTTTCAAGATTATGCTGCCGCAGCTGCTTAGCGGCATCGTGGCCGGATTTTTCATGGCGTTTACGATGTCGATGGACGATTTCGTCATCACTTATTTTACGAAGGGGGCGGGGGTCAACACGCTCTCGACCATGATATACGGGGAACTGAAAAAAGGAATCAAGCCGGAAATGTACGCGCTGTCCACGTTGATTTTCGTGACGGTGTTCGCATTGCTTTTGGCAGTGAACTTTCTGCCGAAGAAAAAGGAAAGGCCAGTGGAAAGGATGGAAAGAGAACGATGAAGAAGAGGGTAGGGGCATTGCTCCTTGCAGGGGTGATGATTGTTGCGTCGGTGTTTATCGGCGGGTGCGCAAACGACGCGGAAACGAAGGAGACGTTGACCGTGTTTAATTATGGGGAGTATTTGGACCCGGCGGTGATTGACATGTTTACCGAGGAGACGGGGATCAAGATTTTGTATGAGGAGG
>CATLEQ010000059.1 GCA_949915905.1 uncultured Lachnospiraceae bacterium
GATTACCACGATTTTCCCGGCCATGCCGTCCCCCATCAATCTCATCCTTTCATTTTGTACTACATAAATACCATACCTCTTTTTCTTATTTTTGACAACCCGTTTTTACACCAATATCCTCGTAATCCTTGCTCCCATCCTGCTTAAAATTTCATTGGTGATCGTGCCGCACCGCGCGGCCACCTCCCCGGCGGTAATTTGCTCCCGACCCGAAGTGCCGATCAGCACCACCTCGTCCCCGGCCGTTATGTCCGGCACGCCGCTCACGTCAAGCAAGAGCTGATCCATGCAAATTCTGCCGATTATCGGCACCCGTTTTCCGTGCACCAACGCCGCTCCCCGGCCATTGGAAAGTCCCCTCGGCACCCCGTCCGCATAACCGATGCTGACCGTCGCCACAAGCGTGTCTCCTACGGCCTCGAACTGCATTCCATATCCCGCATACTCCCCTTCGTATATTTCCCGAACGGATGCCACCCGCGCCTTTAAAGACAGCACCGGATGCAATTTTCCCGCCCACTCGTCCGTATCCTCCTCGGTGCTTAAAAGCCCGTAAAGCGCAATCCCGACCCGGGCGTAATCACCGGCAAACTGCGGATAATTCATCACCCCGTAGCTGGACAGCAGATGCACGCCCCTGCACCGGCACCCGCGTTTTTTCAGTTCCTTCAACACATGTTCAAAACCCTCCGCCTGCCACCTCGTATAAATCTGTTCCTGCGCCCCGACCACGTCCGCCACACACAAATGACTGAAAATTCCGTCTATGATTAAATTTTTCATCCCATAAATGGAGCAAATACGTTCAATGTTTTCACTGCGCTCCCCGAGACGGTGCATGCCCGTGTCAACCGCCACATGCACATGAAGCGGCTTTCCAAAACGATTTAATTTCCGCGCATAGTCATAATCCACGACCGTCTGCGTCAGGTGGTATTTTCCCAGCATGGCAAAACGTGACGGATGCGTATATCCCAAAATCAAGATTTCTCCCTTGATTTGTGCCTGCCGAAGTTCGATTCCTTCATCAATGCATGCCACGCAAAACGCGTCAACCCCAAGCTTGTTTAACTCCCTTCCCAAAAGTACCGCCCCGTGGCCATACGCGTCCGCCTTGATTGCCGGCATCAGACGGCATTGCTTTGGCAATCTGCTCCTCAAAAACTTCACGTTTTGTTCCAATGCTTCCCGATCCAGTTCAATCCACGCCCGGTCACATGGTTCATTTTGTCTTTCTGCCGTCGACATGCCCATTTCTCTTCTCCGTCCCCGCTTTCTTTCCCATCTTCCCCTATCTTCTTCCCCTCCTTGCTTTCTCTCCCGGCTTCCTCTGACCTCTTCTCGCTCCTCCTCTCCACGCTCCAGAAATCCCTCCGCAAACGCCCGTACTGCTGGAAGAATTACGGATATCAACGCGGCTACGGCAAAGGACAACACAAGTACCGCCAGATAGTGCACCAGATTATTCTCCACCAAAAGCTTCGTCAGCTTTAATACCTTTGCCATTCCCCGCACCGCCACGATGACACCCGGATGCAGCGCGTACACCCACAAGGCAAAATCACGCACCTCCGGTTTTGCTTTCACGTCCCATTGCATCAGAACCTGATAAAGACAAATCATGACCGGAATTAAAAACAAGTACATGCTGTCATGCCGTTGCATTTTAAACTGCCTTAATAAAAATGCCTCCGCCGTCATCAATAGAAACATTGTCGCCAGCATGCCCCATAACAAGAGACGCATTTCCGCCTCCCGCGTCTTTGACCTTCTTCGGGCAGGCAAGGCAAAATTCGTCCCCAACATCGCTCCCAATGTCAAAAATACGGGAGCCATGAATACTCCGTTTCTTGTATGGGAAGACACGGCAAATATCCCTTCGTATATCGTCTTTAAAATCGGAACCGCTTCTACAACCCCATAATAACTGTCCCCCAAAAGACCAAATACATATAGGACGATGGACACTGCCAGCACCTGCCTTGCCGACAATATTTTCCGCAGGCCGTACACGATGAAAACACCCATGATGCATGCCGGAAAATACCATAGATGATAAAATGTCCCGTCAAATAAAAGATTCCGAATCCAGTCAAGCAACGTAAACCCTTTATAATTTCCCGCATAAATCCCTACCGGCAGGTACAATATAATAAACACGACATAGAGTAAAAGCATCTTGCGGACGTATTTCATCAGGTATCGACGCGCGCCTTCCTCAGAACGCCACAGTCTCGCCACTACGAATTGTCCCGTCACCATTAAGAAAAACGGTACCGCCACCCGCGCCAGTACGCGGGTCAGAAAAAAATCCGCCGCCTCGCCGATTCCCAAAAGCGGGGAAGTATGAATCGCCACCACCAATGCGGCGGCTATCACTCGAAACCAGTCCAATCCCCCGTATTCTCGTCTCTCGCCCATCTTGCACCCCCAACTTTTCTCTCTTGCATCTTTTCGCATCCTTGCACGCACCCGTGCCACCATTACCTCTTACTTATATCAATGCCGCTCCTTCATCCACTGTGTGATGACGAATCCATCCACGTTGTTTCCCGACACGGACACTTCCGCCCTCTCATCGACTTCCATCTCCGTCTGACCGGCACGTTCCGCCCTCCGATAAGAAACCAGCACCTCGCAGCCATTCATTTCCATTTTATAAGGATTTTCCCCATGGACAAACTGTGTAAGGAAGGGAATGTATTCCTCCATGACCATGCCCATTTCCTTCATGAATCGGGCGTGAACCGTATTTACATAGCGGAAATGCCACGGCTCATGCCCGATTCCGGTGACCGGCTCCTTTCCCGACGGATACCGCTCCACGAAGCCAAATTCCGCCGCATGCTCCCGAAACGTCTGGCAGACCCCTTCATAAGGAAAATCAGGTCGGATGAAATCAATCTCTTCTTTTCGAAGTCCCAAGTCAATCGCCAACCCGGTCTGGTGCTCGCTGTGCCCCGGTACCGCCACATATGTTCTGGTAAATGCCTCCCCGTTGTCCCTCATGGACTCGTCCCAGATTTCCTGCTGTTCCTCCCTTGAACGCCATCCGCTGACCGGCACGATGTTTTTCCAGCCGTCCATCCTCCCCATTGCCAGGTCAAGCGCATTCGCCGCGTCCGCCGCCAATGCCGTGCCTTCCACGTCCACATTTTTTCCCTGATACTCTTCATGATAAGGATATCGTGCATTTACTAAAATCAAATCCCCCTGGAAGACTTTGTCCTTCCCGAGCAGTATTCTTCTCATATTTAATGAACCTCCTCATATTGGCCAAATCACACGTCTAGCGCCGTCTCGATGACGCGTTCCACGATATCCGCAAACGAAATTCCGGCGGCCTTCATCATTCCCGGATAACGGCTGTGTTCCGTAAATCCGGGAATCGTATTCACTTCATTGAACACGATTTCACCGCATGGCATCAAAAACATGTCCACCCGGGCAAATCCGGTACACCCCAGGGCGCGGTATATCTTCTTCGCCGCCGCCTTCACCTCTGCCGCCTTCTCCTTGGAAATCCGCGCCGGTACATGAATCGCCGATGTCTTGAGCGTATATTTTTCCGTAAAATCGAAAAATCCGCCGGACAGTTCAATCTCGTCCACCTCACCGACAATCAGTTCCCTCGTTCCCAGAACCGCGCATCCCACCTCAAAGCCGTCAATGTTCTCCTCCAGAATCACTTGATTGTCATAAGAAAACGCCAACCGCAACGCGGGCAAAAGCTGTTCCTCATCCATCACCTTCGTTACCCCGTAGGAGGAGCCGGCCTTGACCGGCTTGACAAAAATCGGAAAGCCGATGAGCCGGGCAAAATCTCTTGCCGCCCTCTCGTTTTCTTTTGCCAAATCATTCTGATTCAATGCTCCTTGCCCCAAGGGTTCTTCCGCACTTGGCAAAACATTTTCTTTCCTCACGCTTTCCTCCAGCACGATTGCCTGCGGCACGCGGATGCCCGCCATCTGTACCAGCTTGTGCGCCCGATCCTTGTCCATACAAAGTGCCGATGCCAATGTATTACAGCCAATCAGCGGAATCTGAGCCAATTCGATTAGTCCCTGCAGCGTGCCGTCCTCCCCGTTCTTTCCATGCATCACCGGAAGTGCCGCGTCCACGGCTATTTCCGCGACCCTCTCGCCCTCAAATACCAATAACGCCTTTTTCTTCGGGTTCGGGGATAACATGGCCGGACGGCAATCCGTTTCATTGCACCATGTATCTGCGGCAATCTTTTCTACCTCGCCGGTAAAGTGAAACCATTCTCCTTCCTGCGTAATCCCGACTAAAACCGGATTATATTTCTCTCGGTTCAGATTCCGTATCACCGCGGATGACGACTCCAGCGAGACACTATATTCCGAAGAACAACCTCCGAAAATAATCGCTATATTCTTTTTTTGCTTGTCCTGATCTGGCATTTTCCCATTCTCCTTCTCAATCGTAAATTCATCATTCCTTTTACAGATGTGTTCCTTCTGAATTATGAATCGTCTGCTGGGATTTTGTATTATAGGGAACGAAGTTTCTTATAACACAAAAATCCCCCGCCACGATATAAAAACTATACCATGACAGAGGATTTTTTCCTTTGCGATTCTTTTGTGGTTTATTTATTATTTTTTGATGAAAATCTTGAGATTTTCTTAACCGGCATTTCCGGGCACGAAAATCGACCGCATCCCTTGCAATCCATTTCCTTTTACTCTTACAATGCTTTCAGCACTTCCTGCAGACTGTCAATACTTTCTCGTTCCACAAGGAAATATTCCTTTCCATTTACACTCACGCTCATAAATTGCTCATCGTATTTATAATAGCTTACTTCCACGTCCGACGCGCCCTCGACATTACGGATAAACTGTATCGTCAAAACCGCAGTTCGCTCGCTCCCGGTGCCTTCCGCACCTTTGTTCTCCGCCGCTTTTACGCCGCCCGCCAACGTTCCTTGCATTTCCGGCCGTCCTTCTTTGGCAATTTCCCCGGAAATCATAATGTCAAGTAGCTTCCCATAAAGGCTTTTAAACTCCTTTTCCTCCACCGCCTTCCCGTCCACCTTGAAGCCATCCACATCCTGCTCCATCAAAAACATTTGTTTTTCAGAAATGATTTGAACCTGCTCCACGGTATCGATGCCAATCACGACTGGCACTTTTAAAATACATGAATACGCATCCACGTTTAAAATCGCGTCAACCAACGTCCGGCTCACCAGCGCGACCTCGTCAGAGCCGTCCAACACTGCATAATAATGGCCGTTTCCATCTGCATCGCCAATCAGGATTCGCCTGCCCGCAGTCGGCTTTGCCTTCCCCTTTTCACCAGGCTTTTGCTCTTTGTCATAAGCCAGAAAAATCGAGGTTGCATCTTCCGCGTCCTTCGCCAGCCCTATCTCTTCACGGCTTACGCCATCTGCCTTTTCCCAGTCCAATGAAAGCACCATGTCAAACAGATTGTACAAGCTTTCCGTATTTACCGATACCATCGATTCATACGGCACGGAAATGTCCCAATAATCAAAGCTCTCCTTTCCGACCCTTGGCTCATAGGATGCCGCAAACATAAGCTCGCCGTCCTCTTGTATTACCAGCCCTCGTAAAGAGTTCGCATCCAGCACTTTATATTGCTCATCCTGCGGTAATTCCTCCTGCCAGGAATCAAGATGGTTTTCTGGCTCTTGGATTTGCGGCTCCTTCATGTTCTCTTGTGCATAATTGCCACATCCCGCCAGGCTTCCCGCTGCCATGGCAAATATAACGGCAAGTATGACCGCGTTTTTTATCCATTTCCAACCCCCGCGGCATTTTCGTTTTTCACCCAATTTCTTCACCCGCATTTCTCATCCATTTCCTGATACACAAAATAGTCAAAATCCGCCGGAAGCTTTGTTCCCAGCCCGTCCGCGCTTATCATCCCCACAAACGCCCCGGTAAATGCCGCGTCATAGACCGCCTTGATATACTCGTCCGACAGCTTTGCCGAATCAAATACATAGGGCACGGCCTCCCACACATTTCCGTCAAAGGAATAAAAATACCTATAGGAAATTCCCCGTACTTCCACCTTTAGATATACATATTCCACATGCTCCGGCACCGGCACGGGATGTTCCTCATAGACGCTAAACGTTTTCCCCAAATCCGTATAAACCACGTCGAGTGCCCGCCCATATTTCTCATGCCACGTCATCTGGATGCAAGACCAGTTCTGCGTATTATAATAGCATGTGAGCCCGGCAAATTGCTGGATTGTCCTTGGACGGTAATCCATCTTCACCTCCGCGTCAAAGGAAAATGCCTGCCACCTTCTGGCGACATGTGCCTGCGTGAACGTGGAGGCCAGCGAATGATGCCCATACAGCCGAAGGTGTCCCGGCCTGTCCCTCAAGGACATCACGTCTTCTCCCAGCGGCACCCGCAGGGTTTGAAAATGAATGTTCAATTCTTCACGGTCAAAATCATCCTTCCCCGGCCACGTCGGCTCCCATTTCTGCTCCTTTAAGTCAAGCGGTGCTTCCACCTCTTCCATGCCGCAATGTCCTCCCACGATGTGCGGCCAGCCTTCCTCGTCCCACACCACCTTCTGGATGCCGGTCTCCCTGCCCAAAGGACACCATCCACGCGGGTCTAAAATCGATTCCGTGCCGTGATGGAGCGGCCTGCCCATCAAATGTGTAAAATACCACTCTCCGCCTTGCGTCTGCACCAGCGAGCCGTGTCCCGCCTTTTGAATCGGATGATACGGCGCGTCCAGCGTCGTAAGGAACGCCTCTCCCGGCTGCGTTTCAAACTCTTCATGCAGGGACTTCGCGCGGGCCACCCGCTCCTGATGCGCGTAAACCGTGCCGCCCTGTGCCACAAAAATATAATAATAACCATTTAACTTATAAATGTGCGGCCCTTCGGTAAATTTGTCCTCCGTCCCCTTATAAATCACCCACGGTTCCCCAATCAGGCGCCCCTCCTCTTCCGAAAATTCCGTACACATGATGCCATAAAACGGATGGTGGTAGCACCTTGGATCCCAATACTGGTTCACCAGGTACTTCCTCCCGTCATCATCATGGAACAGCGACGCGTCAAAACCCGCCGTGTTTAACACGATGGGATCTGACCAAGGTCCCATGATGTCTCTCGCCGTAATCAGATAATTGATACAGTCCTTATATGCCCCGTCCGTGACCTTCACGTCAGTATAAACCAAATAAAATTTCCCCTCATGATAAGACAAGTCCGGTGCCCAGATTCCGCCGGAGTCCAAATTTCCCGTCATGTCCAGCAGCCGTTTCTCGTTCAACGGATGCGTTATCAATTTCCAGTTCACCAAGTCCTTCGACATGTGGATACAAACCCCCGGCCACCACTCAAAGGTAGAGGAGGCGATATAATATGTGTCGCCTACCCGCACGATACTCGGATCCGGATGAAACCCGGAAAGGATTGGATTTTTAATTTTCATAGCAGCTCCTCCATTCACTTTTTCTGCAACGTCTCCCGATATTTCGTCGGTGACATTCCCGTATGTTTCTTAAACGCCAAAGAAAAATAATTCGTGTCATTATATCCTACCATCGCGGCAATCCGCCCCGCCTTGATGGTCGTAGTTTCCAAAAGCACCTTCGATTTCTCAATTCGTTTCCTCACGATATACTCATTGCACCCCTCGCCCGTCACCCGCTTAAACAAACGCGAAAAATAATTGGGCGACACATAAAACATCTCCGCCAGCCTCGTGACGGACAATTCCGACTCCAAATGTTCCTTGATATGGCGTTTCGCGTCGGCAATGATTTTATTTTGTTCCCCTTCCTCCTGAAATACCAGCTTCCGGATAAACATTTCCGTCATTTCCAACGACTCTTCTTTTCCCGCTCCCGCCAAAGCCTTCATCAGCGCTTCCACCCGGCCGTCCACCGCGTCCCCCGTTTCCGTGACATAAGCAAAATACAATCCTGACGCGATGTCAAAGCACCACTTCTGTACCTGCGCCTTTGACAAATTATATGATTTCGTCGCCTGGACGAATTTCTCGTAAACATACATGACCCGGTTTCCATTTGCCATGTTTTGAATCATCGTCTGTTTAAATTCCCGGTAAATGTCCTGAACCAGCCGTTCCTTGTTCTGCTCGTTCCCCCGCCGTACAATTTCCCGAAACCCCTTTCTCTCTTGTTCCAGCAAATATAACGCGTCATTGTAGGAAACAAACAGTGCATCCAGTCCATTTACCTCGCTGCCAAGCACCACCCTCGGCTTGATATCACATTCGTTTTCCAAAATCTCGCCCAGCTCCTCGACCCGCTCCGTCACGCTGCGCTCCATGTACGACGTATAAATCGCCGTGACAATTTTCCCGTCGTCATCGGAAAACGTGATTCCCGCATGCCTGGCATCAATCAAATCCATACAGAGGTTTTTAATCGTCAGCTTTTGAAAATCCTCCTCCGATTGCTTGCCATGGTTCATATACACTTCCGGAATCAAGATGGCGATTTCCATCGGTCTCTCCCGCATCGCCGCCAATTCCTCCGGATATATTCCGTCCTCTTTCTTTTCCAAACGCTGATGTACCAAATCCCGCATGTAACACTCCATCATCGTCTGGCGTTTTGCACCCTCGGTTCGCAGATTCGCCTGCTCGCGTTCCTTTTTTGCCCGCTCCGCCTCCAACGCGTCAATCTGCTTTCGAATATTCCCTTTTAGCTCGTCCTCGTCCACCGGCTTAAGCAAAAAATCCTGCACCCGCATCTGAAGACACTGGCGGGCATAATCAAACCGGTCGTATCCCGTCAGCACCAGGATTCTCATCTCCTCCTCGTCATATAATTCGCGCACCCTTTCCATCAATGCAAGCCCCGACATCTCCGTCATGCTGATGTCCGTCAGCATGATTTGCGGGTGCTCCTTTTCGATAATCTCCAGTGCCTCCAACGCCGAGGCCGCCGTAAATACCTCGCTTACGCCTATCGTTTCCCACTCAATTCCGTTCTTTATTCCCATACGGATCATTTTCTCGTCATCGACGACTAACAATTTATACATCTAAATGACCCCCTTGTCTTCCGACTTTCCACCGCGCGGCAGACGTATCTCCACCGTGACGCCTCCCTGCTCATTCCTAAAATACCGCAGGCCGTACTCCGTCCCAAACATCAATTCGATTCGTTTGTTCACATTCCTGACGCCGTATCCAAATGTTTCATCATAGAGGGAAATCGATTGATTCATCTCGTCAATCTCTTCCTGCGTCATCCCCGTCCCGCTGTCACAAAGTGACAAGTAAATGTCTTCCCCGCAAGCCCGGATTTCCAGGACAATGGTACCCTTTCCCCCTTCTTTGATCCGAATTCCATGATAAATGGCATTTTCCACGAGCGGCTGCAGCGTCATCTTGGGAATTTGCACGTTATAATATTCCTCGGAAATATGATCCACCAATTCAATAATATTATCATAGCGCATATTCTGAATAATCAAGTACGAACGAATATGTTCCAGTTCCTCCCGCAGGGCGATGACCTCCTTCCCCCTGCTTAAACAAATCCGATAATATTGCGCCATCGCCTTGACCATGGTGGAAATTTCCTTGTTTCCATCCACTACCGCCTGCCAGTGAATGCATTCCAGCGTATTGTACAGAAAATGCGGCTTAATCTGCGCCTGCAGCGCGTTAAACCGAATCTGCTCCATCTGGTGCTGTTCCATTTTCACTTGTTCCATCAGCATGTCAATCTCTTCCATCATGCTGTTGAACCCCTCGGCCAGTTTCCTGCTGTCAACGTCCATGCTCTCCATGTCAATCCGCTCGTCCAGCTTTCCCAGGGAAACGTCGTCCATCGCGCTTAATACCCGGTTCATTGGCTCATAAAAGGAATTTATCATCCTCCTCTGAAATACGATGGCAAACGCCGTCATTGCAATCGTCAGAACCATCATCAGAACCATGACGACAATACTCTCCCGATAGAATTCCAAAACGGGAATCTCATGAATCAGATAGTAATTCCATTTTCCAACCTTCTGATAATTAATCAGCATCCCGTCCTTCTGGAAGCTGCCGCTGCCACCTTCCATCTGATCCAGATAGGAAACCGTCGTCCCGATTCGCTCCTCATTGGAGATTGACACGATTCTCCCGTTACAATCCATCAAAAAAAGCTCTAAGTCCGTCTGATGGTTTTCCTCCTGCCGTAACTGCTCGACAAGGCTGTCATTAAAATTCAGAACCAGCATTCCTTTTACTTCATGAATCGTGGACGTGGAATAGACGGGATGGTACAAGGTCAACGTGTATCTCCCGTCCCGAAAATATGCATTTCCGAAACTCATGCGCACCGTGCTTCCCTCTTTTATCGGAATGCTTTCCTCATAATCCGTCTGGCATGCAATGTCAAATTTTGCATCGACCACGCTGCTGTTTCCTTTATAGACATAGCGCCCCGAACTTTCCTTTTCCACGACGGCAAAATTCAGGTTGCTCCTGACATTTTGCATATTCATAAGACAATTATAGACACCGAGTGCTTCCTGCTCGTATCCCGTCCCCGTATCGTTCACATTCTTACAATACTTTTGCACGCTGTCCTCTATCACCATGGCCACGGCAAGGTCCTGGTACTGCTTTAACGTATCATCATAATTAGATACAAGCATGTCCAACTGCCGCCTCGCCATGTCCTTGGACTGGTTCGTCATATGATAAGCCGCCGAAATGGTTGAAATCAACAAAATAACGACAGACGTCATCATCATGACAAGTGTCAGAAAAAATGTGATTTTCTTTTTCAGATTCCATTCACTCATCTGCTTTCTCAATTTCATTTCCACGGCCCTCCAGACATCTTGCCAGGGTTGCCACTCACGGACAATTCATCGCAAATCGTAACCCTCGTTATCCCTTCACCGCTCCCGCCGTCATTCCTTTGATTAATTTGTCTTGTGCAAAAATAAACAGAATAATCATCGGCAGAACCGTCAGTGTCAATACCGACATAATCATAGGCGTATTCATCGAGTATTGACCCTTGAATTCCCATACTGCTAAAGGTAGTGTACGATTTCCCTGGCTCTGTGTCAACGTGTAAGCAAAAATGAATTCATTCCACATGTTTACCCCATTATAAATGGCCAGTGTTGACAGCCCCGGCTTCGCCATCGGTAAAATGATGGTGAAAAACATCCTGACTTTCCCGCATCCGTCAATTGCCGCGGCCTCCTCGATTTCCTTTGGAATCTGCTCCATGAAACTGGTCAAAATGAACACGGAAATCGGAATTCCCATCGCCACGTACGGACCGATTAACGCCCAGATGCTGTCATATAAGCGCATGCTCTGCGACATTTTGAAAATGGGAATCAACGTAATGTGCACCGGAATCGACATGCACGCCACAATCGCCGAATAAATAAGCCCCTTCATCCCAAACTGGAACCTGGAAAGCGGATAAGACGCAAACGCCGAAATCATAAGCAAAATAATCAATGACACCGCCAATACGAGCACGCTGTTCAAAAAATATCCAAAAAAATTTCCCTGAATCACTTCGATATAATTTGTAAAATCCAATTTATCCGGGAGGGCGAACACGCCCTTCGTCAACATTTCAAATTTTTCTTTGAAGGAGTTCATGACCATAAAGATAAATGGCGTAATCGCCACGATAGCCGCCGCCACCGCAAAAAACGTGGCAATCACCCAGGCAATCCGGCTTTTTATTTTTGTCATTTTATATCCATTCTCCATGTCCTAACGCCCCTCCTTCCTTCCGTTCAGTATCCGCATCGTAAATAGCGAGATAAATGAAATCAAAATAAACATGCCGCCCGCCACTGCCGAACCATAGCCCATGTTAAACTGGGCAAAGGATAATTTATACATGTAAGTCGCCATCAGCTCAGTCGCATTGCTCGGGCCGCCTCCCGTCATGACGTACACCAGGTCGAAATATTTCAGTGAACCCACCATGGAAAGTATCGCCGCACTCTTCAGTGTCGGTTTTAACAGCGGCAACGCGATATGCACAAAATACTGTCTCTTATTTGCCCCGTCGATGACAGACGCCTCATAAACATCCTTAGAAACATTCGTATACCCGGCCACACAATATACCATGTAAAAAGGGGTAAACTGCCATGCCACGACACCGATCACCGTATAAAGAGCCGTGTCCGGATTCCCCAGCAGGTCTATATTCGTACCGCCAAAAAACTGTGAAATACTGCTGATAATTCCTCCGTTCGTCGCCAATGCATAAGTAAATAAAAAACCGATTGCGACAGACGACATCAACATGGGGATGAACCACAGAATTTTAAATATGGTCGCCTTCTTTCCGGCAAACTCCACGAACGTTGCCATCGCGATGCCAAGCGGAATCTGAATCAAGATGGAAAGCACCATCACCTTCACATTATTTAAAAATGCCGTCCAAAACTTGTCATCGTGCAATAGCTTTGCCCAATTCCCCAGTCCGATAAATTTCGGATTTGACGAAATTCCATTCCAATCAAACGCGCTCACACGAAACGTCTCCACAATCGGATAAAAAATATAAACAATCAATAATATGATAACCGGAGCCAAAAAGATGGCCGCCACGCAATTTGTATTCCTCTGCCGTCTCCTTGCCAGCGTAATGTCGTCCTTTTTCATTGTCATGCCCCTCCTTTCTTTCCCATAAGCCTTCCGCGGGAATAAAGCAGCCTCAGCAAGACTGTCTGGGCTGCCTTATTGAAAAAATCATTTTACTCGGCAAGATACTCTTCCATCGCCTGTTCAAATTTCGCGCCGGCCTCTTCCGGTGTCATGGTCAGGCCGAAAAGTTCCTGACATGTATCCAGGTGTACCTGAGCCACTGCCGGCGGCAAATACTGGTCATACCATAACTGAACGGAAGAAGCGTCCGTGGCCGCGTCCAAAATCTGCTTTGTCACGTCATCCGTAATCAAATCTGCCGCATCCTTTGTCGGCGGAATTTTGCCCACCTCTACCATGACGTTTTTCGCGCCTTCCGATGCATAATAGGATGCACATTCAAATGCCGCCTCCAACTTTTCTCCGGTACAATTAAATGATACGAACTGGTCACCGATGGTTCCGATTTGGATGGACGCATCCGCGTCAGAGCCGTCTACCTTTGGGAAGGAAAACCAGCCAATCTTCTCATAAAATTCCGGGCTGTCTGACGGAAACGTTCCCGTATACCAAGAACCAATTACCATCATCGCGGCCGTCTCCTGATACATTAACTGTTTTGCCTGCCCGTCGTCCTCACTTAAGGAATTTACGCCTTCCGGGAAATATCCCTTCTTCACCCATTCCTGAATCTTTTCGCCTGCATAAATGAAGCATTCGTCTTCAAACGTTCCTTCCCCTGACACTGCCGACTGGAATGGCTCCAAACCGCCCTTCCTGGCCGCCAGACACTGGAAGTACATGGAACCCATCCACTTCGGCCCATTTGCCAAAGCGAATGGCGTGATGCCCTCTGCTTTCAGCTTGTCACACACCGCTTCTAACTCGGAAACCGTGGTCGGTACTTCCAATTCATACTTGGCAAACATTTCCTTGTTGTAGAACACGCCCGCGAGAGACACATTATACGTCGGTACCGCATAAAGCTTCCCGTCATAAGTGGCTTGTGCCAGTGCCGCGTCCATAAACTCGTCTTTCAAGCCATACTTTTCATACAAGTCGTCCAAAGGCTGTGCAAAACCAGATTCAATATACTCGTTCATCGGGCCTCCTGACCAACTCGTATACATGTCCGGACATTCTCCAGAACTCATGGCAACTACCAGCTTTT
The DNA here is from genome assembly GCA_949915905.1 of uncultured Lachnospiraceae bacterium. Taxonomy (GTDB): domain Bacteria; phylum Bacillota; class Clostridia; order Lachnospirales; family Lachnospiraceae; genus Schaedlerella. The sequence continues at coordinate 13,808 of CATLEQ010000059.1, forward strand.
CTTTATAATTGTCATTCTTTTTCGGAACGTTTTCCACACGGTAGCCAGACTCCGTATTCTTATTGAATTCATTTACCGCGTACTCCAGAGCTTCTTTATC
>CATLEQ010000060.1 GCA_949915905.1 uncultured Lachnospiraceae bacterium
GAACTTTCCTGTTTCAGTGGGAGTACTATCTCCCGCTGAAATGCCGCGAAGCGGTAATGAGGTTATGAGCAAGTAGCGAAGCGGATTGCGAATATCCGCTTGACTAAAGGATTTACGAGGGAGGAAGCTGGAATAAATGAAATCGAGGGATGAAAAGGTTGGAGAAGCGAAATCAGGGCAGAGAGAGCTTGAGGAAAAAATTCATTCCATGGAAAGCGATGTCAGCTACCGTTGCATCGGGGAGGATTTTGACGAGGGCGTGGTGGCATGTGGATTTATGCGAAAACGCACCAGGGGACGATCGCAAATTGATTTTCAGGTGGGGTACTACAGCGGCTTTTTCTTGCTTTCCGGAAGCGGTTTGTATGTGACGGAGGACGGACGTGAGTTTACGATACGGGCAGGGGATTTTGTGCAGCGTTTGCCGGGGAAAAAGCATTCCACATATGTGGAGCCGGACGGGGAATGGCTGGAGTTTTTTGTCAGTTTAGGCAAAGGCCGCTATCAGGCAGTGAAAAAACTGGGGTTATTGCCGGAAGCGTGTGTGAGCAGGTGTCCGGTGGAGGACATGTTGGAAGATTGCGGCATGCACTTGGGGCGGTTGAAAGAAGCTGCGGACGGGGAGCTTGGCATATTGCTTGCGAGGCAGGAAATGTTGCTTCATGAGCTTTTGCGGCATGGGCAAAATCGCGTGGAGCAAGAAATGGAGCAAAAGCGGGAGCGGGCGAACAAGGCGGGGGAGCCGATGATTGGACGCGCGGAAAAAGATTCTGATAAATATGCGGAGAAAATGCGTCAGGCGGCGGACATTTTGTCGGCAAATCCAAGTGCGAATTTAAATATGGAAGAGGTGGCGGAAAGCCTTTCGATGGGATATGAGACGTTTCGCAAGCAATTCCGCAAGCGGACGGGACTTTCCCCGGCGGATTACCGGCTGCGGCACAAAATGCGTCAGGCCTGCCACATGCTGGATGCCGGGATTAGCATTAAGGAAACGGCGGCGTTGACAGGGTATGCGGACGTTTATACATTTACCAGGCAGTTCGCCAAGACGATGGGCAGCACGCCGGGAAAATATAGGAGCAGGATAAGGAACTTAACAGTTCCTAACAATCGAGGATTGTAAAGCGAAACGTGTTTTGCTATAATGTGAGATAAGATTTGGGCAAGATATTATCAAGGTCAGGAGGATGGAAATTATGAACGAAATTATCAAGGCGATGGAAGAGCGCAGGAGTATTCGGAAATTTAAGTCTGACATGCCGGCAAGGGAAGATATCGAGCAGATTATCGAGGCGGGGCTTTATGCCGCCAACGGCATGGGAAAACAAGCCACGATTACGGTTGCCGTGACAAATAAGGAACTGCGGGACAAAATATCCGCGTCCAACTGTAAAATCGGGGGCTGGAAGGAAGGCTTTGATCCTTTCTATGGGGCACCGGTCGTTTTGATTGTATTGGCAGAGAAAAATTGGCCGAACCGTGTTTACGACGGCAGCCTCGTCATGGGAAACATGATGTTGGCCGCACATTCGCTTGGTTTGGGAAGCATTTGGATTCATAGGGCAAAGGAAGAATTCGAGACGGAGGAATACAAGGCATTCTTGAAGGAACTTGGTGTGGAAGGAGAATGGGAAGGAATCGGACATTGCGCCGTGGGTTACATGGAGGGAGAATTGCCGGAAGCCGCGAAACGCAAGGAGGGCAGAGTGTTTTGGGCGGAATAGGGGGAAGCAGGCTGGGGATTCGTTTTGCGAAAAGCGAAGATGCCGCCTGGCTTGTGCAATATGACAAGCATATTTCCGAAGAGGAGATGGGCCATGCCATATTGCGAAATCGTGTTTATATCGCCGAGAAAGAGGGACGGTTCGTGGGATGGCTTAGGTACAATCTGTTCTGGGACAACATTCCGTTCATGAACATGCTGTATGTCATGGAAGAATATAGAGGAAGCGGGGGTGGCAGGAAGCTGGTCGAGTTTTGGGAGAGCGAGATGGAACGGCAGGGATACTCAAAAGTGATGACCTCGACCCAGGCAAATGAATATGCGCAGCATTTTTATATCAGGCTGGGCTATGAGGCGATAGGTGGGTTCCTGCTGGGGAGTGAACCATATGAAATACTATTTGCGAAGGAAATAAGGCATGAGGGGAATGGGTAAACCAACATGGAGGAATATTAGGTATTAAACAAAAATTAAGGATTACATGCTTGGTTTATGAGAAATAATTGTTAGTTAGCTGTAAGAGCTACGGGGGATGACATATGACGGAAAGTCAAAATATAGAATATAAAGAGTCATGGCGTGATGAATATTTGAAATGGGTATGTGGTTTTGCTAATGCACAAGGTGGAACGATATACATCGGGGTGGATGATTCTGGAAACGTAGTAGGCGTGAAGAATGCGAAGAGATTGATGGAGGATATCCCGAATAAAATACAATCGGGACTCGGCATTGTTGCGGATGTCAATAGGATAAGCAAGGATGGGCAAGACTATATTGAAATAAAAGTAAATCCAAGCACTTATCCTATTAGTTATCATGGTGAATATCATTATCGGAGCGGTAGTACAAAGCAACAGATGACGGGCATTGCCTTGTCAGAATTTATTATGCGAAAAACTGGTGTCCGCTGGGAGGATGTCACTGTTGATGATATTTCGGTTGAAGATTTGGATGAAGAGAGTTTTAAAATATTTCGTAGAGAGGCATTGAGAAGTAAGCGAATGACGCAAGAGGAACTGAATATTCCGAATGAAGAACTGCTAAGTAAGTTACATCTGATGTCTGGTGGAAAGTTAAAAAGGTCTGCCGTGTTGCTCTTCTATGGTGATCCCGCCGTGGTTCAGAACGGCAGTCATGTACAAATTGGAAAATTTGGGGAAGGTGCGGATTTACAGTATCAGGATATCTTGGAAGGCTCGCTAATCACTACTGCTGATAAAGTGGTCGATTTGATTTATCTTAAATATTTGAAAGCCAAGATTACCTATGAACATGATAGACGTGTAGAGACTTATCCTTTTGCAAGGGCGGCCATTCGCGAGGCAGTTTATAATGCTATTGCGCATAATTGCTATATGTTCGGCAGTCCCATACAGATTCGTATCGAGGATGAAGCGATGATTATCAGTAATCGGTGTATTCTGCCGGAAGGATGGACGGTGGAAACTCTGATGAGGCCACATGATTCCATACCGTATAACCCAGATATAGCAAATGTGTTCTATCGCGCAGGGTATATTGAACGTTGGGGACGCGGCATTGAAAAAATTTGTGATGCGTGCAAGGAACTTGGTGCTGAACTTCCGATATATGAGCTACGCGGTAATGGTCTTCGTGTTCATTTCTCAGCATTGCAAAGTGCGCTGATAAAAGATTCCAAAGCACCAAACCGACATGATGGCGGATTAGATGGCGGATTAGATGGCGGATTGGCGGACGAAATCACGAGATTGATTTTGGCTGATGGCATGCTTACAATAGCTGGAATGTCGAAGACGCTAAATATTCCTAAAAGAACCATTGAACGTGAAATGAAAAAACTTTGCGATAGTGGTCGTGTTGTCCGTAAAGGCGGCAAACGTTATGGGCATTGGGAAATTAGATAGACTATGGAAGTGAAGATTAAAGTCAGCTTTAGTGAAGCAACAAAAGGTGATGAAAATGAGATTATTTATTGCGATACAATTTGACGAGCCGATTCTGGCGGCTTTGACCAACCTGCAAGAGGAAATGAAGACACAAAACGTGGAAGGGAATTATACCCATAAGGAGAATCTGCATCTGACGCTCGCGTTTATCGGGGAATACGGGAATCCTGACGACGTGCTTGACGCGATGGAATTGACGGATTTCCGGCCGTTTGACATTGCGCTGGACGGCGTGGAATGCACATATGGTGACTTGCTCTGGGCAGGAATCGCTGACAATGAGGAGCTCGCCTCCTATGTGAAGCGGCTTCGCAGGGCATTATCCAATCAGGGCATCCCGTTTGACCGGAAGCGGTTCGTTCCGCACATTACATTGATTCGAAAAGCCTTCTATCGAAGCGGGCAAGGGTTGCCGGACATGAATTCACCGACCGGGAGGATGCGGGTGAGCCGGATTTCCCTCATGAAGTCGGAGCGCGGTAAGAGGGGGATGATTTATACGGAAATCGGGGGAGTGGGTATTATCTAAGAGATTTTTGGGCTGCAAGTGTAATGACATCTGTCATATCTTTAAAACGGGACTGTCGGGGAATGACAAATCATGTGCAATATATAGTACAAATATTTGTATGTTGCCTCTATAATCGTTTAGAAATATCATTTTCCGACAACCTCGTTTTACTAGAGAATTTGAAATAATTGCTTTAATCCATTTTTCTATACGTCGATTTCCTGGTTGGTGGGCAAAGAGTCTGATTCTATTCTTTCGGCCAATATATTAAAAATTCTGATGAACTTTTCCAAAAAAGATTCTACTTTTTCGGTGTTCTTATCTGCCCAAAACCTAAATAGGATATTTCTGTCTCCTAAAATGTTTTCGGTGTGATCAAACCAATGTTTAAAATCTTCACTTTTGTAATTGTCATCACTTAAAGGCCATTCATTAAAGCATATATCATAATTTAAAGTGCTTACGTTAGAATACGATGCTTGGAATTCATTAAAATTTCCATGTTCTTTCAGTAAAACAAATAATCCTCTTTCAATTTCAACGGGCAAAAAAGCAATGTTATCTGATGATTCCACTACTTTCTTTTTGCTTCTATAATCCCGCATTGTTGGAACGTCCGCATCTAAAAGGATTATATTGTTTCGGAATTCAGGAATTTCTTTTTCATATAATTGGACGTAGTTAGTCCATCCTAGATTGATATCAATAAAGCGCATATATAATTCTGTGTTGATTTGCAGTTCCGTTGATAGGAGAAATTTCACAAAAGATGTGGCGTGTTCATCCTCACAATATATGTTTATGTGATTCTCCGTCCTTACTACGGTTAAATTAATATCGTTTAGTATTTCGTTTAATTCATTAGTTGTAGAAATGTTTCTAGGCTTAATCATCCGCATACCTTCTTCATTGTATTCTGGGTCTAAATATACTATGGCACTATCATATGCAGATAAAGGTAAAGCTATCCCTAGTCTTTTTCTTTCTTGCCTTTGATATTTGTTGACTTGGCGCAATATTATCGGTGAATGTGTAGTGAACACTATTTGTATATTGAATGCCTTGGCGGATTGATATAGATAATCCACTAATTTTTTTTGTGAAAATCCATAAAGAGTTGCATCTAGTTCATCGATAAGCAGGATGCCACCCTTATAGTTCTTACCATAGTTTTCCATTAAGCGTTTAAATGAGAGTACAGCCAGGATGATTCTTACAATATTTCCTTCTCCGGATGAATTTGTAAATATATCATGGATATCGTCGCTTACACCGGCAAAAGTTCTGGAAGCAGTTGCTTTTTCGATTCCTACCGTGGCGTTTCCGTACACGTCCTGAATGGATAATATCGTACGATAGTTATCAATACAATATTTAAGTTCGCTTTCCGTTAATTCGTTTTCATATGTCTGTGTTTTTCCAGATTCACCTATAGGAAATAACCTGCTTAAACTCAAAAAATAAACAGGGGCTTGAATATATCCGGCACCTTTTGCTCTGCTTTCTGCATTCCAGAATCGAAGAGTTGGTTCCCCGCCCTTTTGGTTTCTGGCGATACTCTCGATAATAAAATAATCCTTGTTGGAAAAGGCGGCGTTATGCAACCTTAAAGTCCATTTGTGTTCGCCTATAACGTCGTGTTCATGAGAAATTTTAAATTTTTCTTTGAACTGAGATTTGAAATTATAGCCATCAATGGTTTTACATCCATATAAGGGATGGTCATTTTGAGAAATAGTAAATGGTTGACCAATCATGCCTAATACAGTCGTTTTCTGTGTTGCATTTCTCCCAGAGATAGCCGTAATCCTTTTGCCAAGACAAAATTCAACATTTTGAAATGCTCTAAATTTTTCGATTTCGATGCTTTTGATAATCATATGTACCTCTATGCCCTTAAATTAATCGTTATTTTGTTGCTTTTCATTTGCTCAATAGACGGACAAAAAGTGCTGTCTGAGAAAATCATCAGTTCAGAAGCCGTTCCTTTGTTTGCAGCACTATATGTCAAATCGAATTTTTTGATATCATAATCTGTATAAAGAGTTCGTATCTCGTCAACAGAGTCGTAAGTTATTACCCATGGAGTTGTAATATGTTTTATTATTGCATCTTTGATTTTCCGATGATCTTCCGATACGAAAAAATTTTCATAAAGCTTTTGTCCTTTGTTATAGTATGGGGGATCGAAATAAATAAATGTTTTATCCCCGTATTTGGGGATGTATCGGGTAATCAAACTAAGAATATCTTTGTTGTATACTTTTATTCTTTGCTTCTTTTCGGCGATTTTAGTGATTTTTTCTATTAGTTTAGCCTTGTCGAAACGAACATCTAATTTCCATTCTCCGGCTTGCTTGTATCCGCCGATTGGTCCGGCGGTCAAAATACCAGAATGATTGGTTCTATTTAAAAAGAGTGTAGCAAAAGCTAAATCTACGGAATATGCTTGTGTATGGGTGTAAATGTCTTTTTGCCTATACCATTCATCTATTGTTATAGGTGTATTCATGATTTTGTCTAGTAATATGTCGGAATCTTGCTTGACTGCCCGCCAAAATGAATAGATGGCTTTGTCATAATCATTAATCACGATATTTTCGACACAATCATCCAATAATAATGAAAGAGCCACTCCCGCACCACCAGCAAAAGGCTCTATGTATGTGCCGTTTTCCATTCCGATATTCTTGATTATTTATTTCACAAATTCTGTGAGTCTGCTTTTCCCACCGGGATAACGCAGAGGGGACTAGTTTGTCATGGCGGGGACTGTCCCTCCTTCTTTTAATCATTCGCATGCTATAGTGTATCATATTTTCATATAGATTTCTACAGTTTAAATAACATGTTGCTTATATTGGAAATAAAAAATGTTTGCTGACTCATTTCTCCCTATATCGCCGCATGTTGTTCTACTTTTGCTCCCTCTGTGTTTTGCCCAGTATTCTTTTCCGTCTCCTTTATCGTTTTGTTCCACTTCAAGGCCAGCGTCACGGCGACCACCAGCGAGAAAGCCAGCGTCACGGCGGCGGAGAAGGCGATGCCGTACATCTGGAATGCATGGTTCATAATGAACAAAATCGGCAGGAAAAACAGTCCCTTGTCAAGCAGCGCGGTGAAGGTGGCGTAGGTCGCCTGCCCGGTTGACTGCATGAAGGTCTGGCAAAGCTGGTATATCCCGTAAAACGGACCGGTGCAGATGGAGGCCAGCACCATGATTTGCCCATATTCGATGACCTCCGCGTTGTCGATGAAGGCGGAGATGATCGGGGTGCGGGCAATGTAGCAGCCGGTGCTTAGGACGAAGCCGAGCACGACCGTGAAAATGCCGGTCTGACGGATGATTCCATACATGCGCTTGAGGTCGCCCCGCCCATAATTGTATGAGATGGCAGGCTGGATGCCCATGCAGATGGCCATCAAGAGCATCGTGATGACCATGGACAGTTTTCCGGCCACGCTTTGTGCCGACAAGGCCACGGATCCGTATCCGATCATCATCCGGTTGGAAATCATGTGGGACACGCTGTTTAGCATGGTGCTGCAGCACATTGGCAGCCCCAGCGTGACCACCGGCAGGAAATATTCTTTACGGAATGTGAAATATTTTGGATAAGGACGAAATGCCGGCTGCTTTTTCCATAAATAATACACAAGGTAAATACTGGTCAGCATGTTTCCGATTACGGTCGCCAGGGCGGCACCGGCCACGTCCCAGTGGAACACCATGATGAACAAGGCGTCCAGGACGATGTTGCTGACCGTTCCGAGGAGGTTTGAAACCATGGACTGGGAGGCGGCGCCGTCGGCGCGGACGACGCAGTTGTACGTCTGGTTGAACATGACGAAAGGCGCGCCCAGCGAAAAAATCATCAGGTACTGGCAAGTGTATTCCATGGTATTCTCATCGGCACCGAGCATCGTGGCAATCGGGTGGATGGCAAATAAGACAATCAGCATAAATGCGATGCCGACTGCCAATGCGCTATAACAGCAGATGCTGCAGAAGGATTTGATTTTCGTGTGATCCTTGCGCCCGAGCGCCATGGAGATGGAGGTGCAGCCGCCGTTGCCGAACAGGGTCGCCACGCCGGACAAGATGGTGAAAAACGGCATGGAGAGGGAGATGGCCGCGATTTTATTGGGGTCGCCGGTCTGGCCGATGAAGTAGGTGTCTGCCATATTGTAAATAATCATGACCAATATCACGACGACGGTCGGGATACATAGTTTGACCAATAGCTGGGGGAAACTCCCTTCGGCCAGCATGGCCTCGTTTTTGTTGATAGAAGATTTCTCACTTTTGGATTTGCCGGAAGCATCGTTTCCTGCATCCGGGGTGGCTGAAAATTCTGGCACCGTACTATTGCCCTGAGTGGTATTTGTGTTGTCGTTCATACTCGTTTGCCTCCTTGTAAATGTCTATGTAAATGTTTTCGAATCTACACTTGTCGAATTAATATATTTATAGTATAATCGGTTTGTTAGAAAAAAGCAAGAGTCAAAATAGCTACAAGTGTAGAAATAATGTTACTGTTTACGGGACTGTGCGTTTCTACGCGGCCGCAGGCCGTGAATCGAAACCTTGGGAGAGAGACGATGAATAAAAAAGGGAATCAGAGGTATCAGGAGACTTGTCAGAAAATTGAGGGAGCCGTGATAGAACTTCTGAAGGAAAAGAAGGCGGAGCAGGTCACGGTCAGTGAAATCTGCCGCAGGGCGCAGGTGCATCGCACGACATTTTATGGGCATTATACGGATATTCCGGATTTGATGAACCATGTGGCGGGGCAGATGTATTCCCATGTGATGGAAGGATTTAAGCTGGCGGACGACGCGACATCGGGCGAGGGGTTCATAAAATTATTTTGCTATATCAGGGAAAATCAGCAGATGTTCCGGAGCCTGATGGATTATTATAGCTCCAGGCGTTATGAGTTTGACATTCTTCCGTCAAAAATGGAACAGCATGTGAAGAAGCTTATGAAGAAGTCGGGGTTTGAGGGCGAGGTGGACTCACTTTATTATTATATTTTTTTTACGGAAGGACTGAAAGCGGTCATCTACCATTGGCTGGAACGGGGGTGCACGGAAACCCCGGAAGAAATGTGGAGAATTGTCTCGAAGGAATATGAGCCCTTGCGAAAAGAAAAAATCCAAAAGAAAAAAGAAAAGCGGGGCGGCAGCGATTTATACTGAGCGGCAGATAAAATCTGCCGTAACTATATACGCAAAAAAATAGAAAAAATAGCTAAAATATGATAGGACATTATTTCTTTTTCATGTATAATGAAGACAAAACAAGGGCGCATGGGAGCGGGAAGGTTTGCCAAAGCTCCTGCCAAGTGCCATGATTAAGGAGGAATTTTAGTATGCAGTACTTATGTAATCCAGTAAACATTGATTATCATTACCAGTTTAACAAGGTGCAGATGCCGGGGATGCCGGCCGAGGCACCGCTTGAGGTGGCGAGGGAGGCGGCCGACCCGTCGATGATTATGTACAAGGGCAAGTATTATATCTTCGCCTCCATGAACTTGAGCGTCTGGGTGTCCGAGGACATGGCTAATTGGGAGAGCTTCCGGTTGCCGGACAACCTGCCGCTTTACGATTATGCGCCGGACGTGCGCGTAATTGGCGATTATGTGTATTTCAGCGCGTCCAGAAGAGAAGAGGTTTGTGATTTTTACCGTACGAAGGACGTGGTGAACGGGCCTTACGAGCGCATCGAGGGAACGTTCGACTTCTGGGATCCGAACTTGTTCGTGGATGACGACGGACGGATTTATTTTTACTGGGGCTGCGCGAACGTTACCCCGATATGGGGCGTGGAGCTTGACCCGGAGACGATGAAGCCGCTTTCTGAGCGCAAGGAGCTTATCTGGGGCGATGCCTGGACGAAGGGCTATGAGCGGTGCGGGGAGGATCACAGCGAGCCGCCGTTTTCCGAGGAAGAGGTGGAGAGACGTTATCAGGGATTTCTGAAACAGAGCGGCGCGCCGGAGTCGGCGATGTCGGATAGTATGAAAAAGATGCTTCGAGGCTACGTGAGCGGCAATCCGTATATCGAGGGCGCGTGGATGGACAAGTACCAGGGAAAATATTACCTGCAGTACGCATGCCCGGGCGCACAGTATAATGTCTATGCGGACGGCGTGTACGTGGGTGATTCCCCGCTCGGACCGTTTAAGCTGGCGGAAAATAACCCGTTTTCCTACAAGCCGGGCGGTTTCCTCCCGGGCGCGGGGCATGGCTCCACGATGTGGGACAAGCATGGGAACTTGTGGCACACGTCCACGATGAGGATTAGTGTCAACCATACGTTTGAGCGTCGCGTCGGCATTTGGCCGGCCGGATTTGACGCGGATGGTGAGCTGTTCTGCAACCAGAGGTACGGTGACTGGCCGATGGCGATTGACCAGGCAAAGCAGGATCCGTGGAAAGACCCGGACTGGTATTTGTTGAGTTATAACAAGACCGTGACGGCTTCTTCCGCCGAGGAAGGCAAAGGTCCCGAGCTGGCGGCGGACGAAAACGTCCGGACCTGGTGGCGTGCGGCGAGCGAAGAGCGCGGCCAGTGGATTTGCATGGACCTGGGAGACGTGTGCGACGTGCGCGCCGTGCAAATAAATTTTGCGGACGACAAGATTGACATTCCGGTGCCGGGCGAGATTCGCGGAACATCGCAGGCGCGATATATTGAGGAAGCGGATTTGATCACCCGCTGGATTTTGGAAGGCTCCGAGGACGGGGAAAATTATTTCGTGCTGGAAGACAAGTCGGACGTGACAACCAGTTTGCCGCACGACCTTGTGGTGAAAGAGGACGGTGTCAAGATACGTTTTATCAAATTGACGGTTTTGGAGATTCCGTATGACCAGAAACCATGTATTTCTGGACTCCGTGTATTCGGAATCGGAAACGGGGAGATGCCGAAGGCTCCAAAATTTACGGCAAATCGCACAACAGATATTGACATGGAAGTGAAAATTGAGGATAATGGAGCGGTAGGTTATAATATTCTCTGGGGACACACGCCAGAAAAGTTATATCACAGCTACATGGTTTTCGGCAAAGACGCGCAGACTATTGGTGCATTGGTCAAAGGAAGGAATTATTACGTGAGGGTCGACGCATTTAACGAAGTGGGTATCGCGGAAGGCGAAGTAGCGGCACTGTAATGGAAGGAGAAAGCATAATGAATTTAAATTTAAGACCGAAGGAAGAATGTAAATTTGACGCCGTGTCATTGGGCGAAGTCATGCTCCGGCTTGACCCGGGCGAGGGAAGGATCCGTACGGCAAGGAGCTTCCGGGCGTGGGAAGGCGGCGGAGAGTACAACGTGATCCGCGGACTGCACAAGTGCTTCCGCATGAACACGGCCGTGATTACCGCGTTTGCGCAAAACGAAGTCGGCCTTTTGATGGAAGACTTTATCGAGCAGGGCGGCGTGGACACGTCCCTCATCAAGTGGATGAAGACGGACGGCATCGGACGCATTTGCCGGAACGGCTTGAATTTTACGGAGAGAGGATATGGCATCCGCGGCGCGGTTGGCTGCTCCGACCGTGCCAACACGGCGATTTCCAAGGCGACGCCGGAAGACTTTGATTTTGAATATATTTTCGGCGAATTGGGTGTGCGTTGGCTGCATACCGGCGGCATTTACGCGGCATTGTCCGAGCAGTCTTGCGAGACCGTTCTGGCGGCGATTAAGACGGCGAAGAAGTATGGCACCATCGTGTCTTATGATTTGAATTACCGTCCTTCCATGTGGAGCGCGATTGGCGGCCAGGCGAAGGCGCAGGAAGTGAATAAGGAAATCGCGCAGTACGTGGACGTCATGATTGGAAATGAAGAGGACTTCACGGCCTGCCTTGGTTTCGCCATCGAGGGCAATGACGAGAATTTGAAGACGTTAAACCTGGACGGATATAAGAAGATGATTAACGAGGCGGCCAGGACGTATCCGAACTTCAAGGCCGTGGCGACGACGTTACGTGAAGTGAAGACCGCGACGGTCAATGACTGGAGCGCGATTTGCTGGGCGGACGGCGAGATTTACAAGGCAAAGGATTATAAGGGTCTGGAAATCATGGACCGCGTGGGCGGCGGAGACTCTTTTGCTTCCGGTTTGATTTATGGCCTGATGACGACGGAAAATGCGGAGCTGGCGGTCAATTACGGGGCGGCACATGGAGCGTTGGCCATGACTACGCCGGGCGATACGACCATGGCCAGCAAGAAAGAGGTGGAGGCCATTATGGGCGGCGCGGGCGCGCGCGTGCAGAGATAATGGATTTGCCGTGAGTGGAAAGCGTGACATGCTTGCAGACCGGACCGATAGGTCCGGTCTGTTTGTTGCAATTCAGCACCGCGCCGGAACGGTCTGAAGAGTAACGGCTGTTTTTAGAAAATGTGGATGGCGAGAGGGCGGATTATGAGCGGAAAATTAACTGGAACGCAGCTGAAATGGCTGGCGATCATCATGATGGCGATTGACCATGTGGGAGCCGTGATTGTGGGAGGCTTTGTCTTTTTTCGGGGGACGGTCGTGAATCCGGACCTTGAACACGTATATTGGCTGATGCGAAATATCGGCCGCCTGGCATTTCCAATCTTTTGTTTTTTGCTGGTGGAAGGCTTTTTTCATACCAGAAGCCGCAAAAATTATATGATACGGCTTTTTTTGTTTGCACTGGTTTCTGAATTCCCGTTTGACTTGGCGTTTGGCGATTCCTATATCGACATGGAATACCAAAACGTATTTTTTGTACTGTTTATCGGATTTGCCGTCATCTGGATCATGGAAAATTTGAAAGGAAGCCCGGTACGGCAGACACTCGTGGTGCTGGCGGGGTGTGCCTTGTCCGAGATCATCATGTGCGACTATGGCTTGATCGGGGTGGTTCTTATCGTGATTTTTTACGTGTTTCGACAAGACAAGGCGAAGAGAGTCGTGGTGGGAGCACTCTGGCTGTATTTTGGCACGGCCCTTCATTTTGCGGTAGAGTTAGGGCCTTGGATCGTTTTGCATGGCAATAAATGGGAGGTGGCTTCCTATCTTTCGAGCTCCGGCCTGACGGAATTGCCTGGCGTCCTTGCATTTGTTTTGATTGGCATGTACAATGGGGAGAAAGGAAAACCATTTCCCAAGTATTTCTTCTATGCCTTTTATCCGGTACATTTGTTGATTTTAGGCTTGTTAAGGATTTTACTTTTTGGGTGGTAAGGAACTGTCGTGAAATGATTTTGAAGGGGAGAGAAAATGAGTTTTTGGATACCGTTGATGATTTTACTTGTTTTATGCAGCATTTTTTTTACGTATGTGTGGCAACAATATAGGCGTAGGCGGGAACTTGAGATGTTGTCTAAGTCCATAGAACGGGTTTTGCAAGGGCGAAATGAAGAGAAGCCGGAAGAAGAAAAGGTGGAAGAAGAACCGGCCGATGTCAAAAAAAAGCGGCGCGTCCCGCGGGAGGATGTCTTTTTGCGCCGTGTGTATTACAAACTGAACCGGTTGGAGCAAGTGACGGTAAAGGGATATGAGCAGATTGCGGCTGAGCGCGATTCGATGCAAGATTCCATTGAGGAACTCGCCCATCAAATGCGCACGCCCCTTACGAATTTGGAAATCAATTTGGACTTCTTGGCGGGG
>CATLEQ010000061.1 GCA_949915905.1 uncultured Lachnospiraceae bacterium
GTTGATGACGGGCATTACGAGGGTCAGCCGGGAATCCATTTTTTCGGATTTCAACAATCCCGAGGTGGTGACCACGACCTCGGAAAAGTACGAGGATTCTTTCGGTTTTACGCAGGAAGAGGTTTGGGAGTCACTGAAGGAGTATGATTTATATGAGGAGAGGGAGAACGTGAGGGCGTGGTATGACGGATTTACCTTCGGCAGAAAACGTGACATTTACAACCCATGGTCCATTCTTAATTATTTGGGCAAACGCGAGTTTGCCTCGTATTGGGCGAACACGAGCAGCAACAGTCTGGCGGGAAAGCTGATTCGCGAGGGGAGCGCGGACGTGAAGGTTACCATGGAGGACTTGCTGGCGGGCGGGACGCTCCATGCGAAGATTGACGAGCAAATCGTGTATGACCAGTTGGACGGGAGCGAGAACGCGGTTTGGAGCTTGCTTTTGGCAAGCGGCTATTTGCGCGTGGAATCGAGCGAGTTAAAGGAAGGGGAGCGGGAATGTGATTTGAAGCTCACCAATAAGGAAGTCGTCCTCACGTTCAGGAAAATGATAGGCGGCTGGTTTGGGGCGTCCGCGTCGGCATACAATACCTTTATCAAGGCGTTGCTTCAAGGAGACGTGGAGGCCATGAATGATTATATGAACAGGGTTGTTTCCACGACGTTTAGTTATTTCGACACGGGAGCCGCATCTTCGGACGGGGAGAAGGCGGAGGCGGAGGCAGAACCGGAACGCTTCTATCATGGCTTCGTGCTCGGACTGATGGTGGATTTGTCAGGCAGGTATCGAATCACGTCCAACCGTGAGAGTGGGTTCGGACGGTATGACGTGATGCTGGAGCCGTTAAAGAAGGAAGATAACGCCATCATCATTGAGTTCAAGGTCTGCCGGAAGGCGAAAAACCAGACGTTGGAAGAAGCGGTGGAGGAGGCGTTAAAGCAGATTGAGGACAAGAATTATGTGGCGAACCTGGAAGCGGCGCATATCGAGCCGGGGCGGATTAAGAAATACGGGATTGCGTTCGAGGGGAAGAACGTGTTGATTGGGGAATAAGAAGATGGAGCCGTGACGGGTCTCTTGACCTGATCGCTGCGGCGGAATGCCTGAATCTGTTTGGTTCAGGCAATTTTTTGTTGTAATACTTATCTTTTGAAGATATAATAATAGAGAAAGAAGACAAGGAGAACGTATAATATGTCCTTTTGTGAAGAAGTCAGGAACTTAGAGTCGTTAGAAATGGCGAAGAAACGGAATCATAAGGTTTTCATTTTATAAATGCAGGTGATTTGGAAAATGGCACTGTCAATTTGATGACATGTAATAGGATTTCCAGAAAAAAATATAATGGCCTAGGTGGAGCAAAATTGCAGCGAGGAGATATTGTTTATTGTCTTCGCGGAACCCTTGGAAAGAACGCATTTATCGACAATTTTGATGAAGGAACAGTAGCGTCTTCATTAGTTGCGTCGCGTCCTAAAAACATAGATGGAAAGTATCTGTACTTCATCTTAAACTCGGATATTGAGTATAGACAGAGAATCGTCAGAGATGAAGGAGCTGCACAGCCAAATCTATCAGCAAAGAGTGTTTCGGAATATATAATTCCAGTGCCCTCAGGGACAGAACAACAACAGATTTCGGCATATTTTCCTAAGCTCGACCGCCTCATCACTCTTCACCAGCGTAAGGCGGAAAAGCTGCGGAGCGTCAAGAAATTCATGCTTGAGAAGATGTTTGTGTAAAGGAGAAAATGTTATGATTTTATATCACGGAAGCAACATGGCTGTTGAAAAACCGGAAATCCGAAAAAATTTACGAGCATTAGATTTTGGGGCAGGCTTTTATTTGACAACAAGCAGATCGCAGGCCGAGAAGTGGGCGAAGACTGTTGCCAGGTGGCGCAGAGGCGGTGAACCGATATTGAATGTTTATGTATTTGATGAATATGTAATGGAGGGAAAAGAGCTTAAAATTTTGCTTTTTAAGAAGGCGGATATTGATTGGCTTGATTTTATTGTAGCTAACCGCAAGGAAGAAGCAGCGGTTGGAATTTATGATATTGTAGCGGGGCCGGTTGCTAATGATACTACGATTCGTGTGATAGATGATTACATGGACGGCATTTGCTCGAAAGAGACGGCAATCGAGAGACTTATGCCCCAGAAGTTGACGGATCAGTATGCGTTTTTGACAAAGGAGGCATTGAGTTATATCACATTTGAAAGGTGGGAGAAAGTGAAATGAAAGTAGACGCGAGAACGCTTGATTTTTTTGATCGCCATGTTTCTCGAATGATTGTTGAAAAATATGGGATTAATGATAGAGAAGCAGTACGTCTTTTGCTTGAATCGGAAACATATCAGATGTTGATGGATGCTGAGCAAGGAATTTATACAATGGGTCCTCGTGTAGTATTTGACATGTGGGAAAGCGAACAAGTTACGGGAACCCCGAGAAATTCCCAGTATATTAGAGGTAATTAAGATGAGAAAAGAAACGGAATTTTTTATATACTTGATTGAAAAATATGCTGAATATAGAAATAAAACTGCACCGCAGATTTTAAAAGAGTGGGATGAGAATCATTTAACTGATTTCATTTATGATATGTATGAAATATATCACGTTGAAAGGTTGGAAAATGCTTTTAAAGATATTGACAGCCTGATTGCAACGGGAAAATGTGCATGGCAATAAGTGATTGCTTAGAATCAGCGGAAGTGCGATGAATTGAAAACCACCTGATTGAGAATGGTGTTGACGAGAAACATATCATCAGATTTGCCTTTGATTCTGTGGATGACCTTTAAGTCGTGGGTAGTTGACACTATTTACAAACAAGCATTTTTTCGAACAAAGGAAACCGTCATCAAATGATTGCATTTGCAAATGCAATTTGTTACAATATAAATATAAATGAAAAGGAGGACTCATCATGTCAAATACATTGGTTCAGTTCCGTACGGAAGAAACTGTTCGTATTAAAGCGGTTAATATATGTGAAAAACTCGGCATTGATTTGCCGACATATCTTAGGATGTGCATGTCTCGGCTGATACAAGAAAATGGCGTACCTTTTAGCATGAAAATAGATAATCTCTCCTCGAATCGAGGGATGAATGCTATGAAAGCTGCCAGTCGCATTGCTGCAGAAAATGGTATAGCAGATATGACATTGGACGAGATTAATGCAGAAATTTCCGATTATAAAAGAATATAGGGAGGTTTTAAGCCGCTCAAAGTTCCATTTAACAGAAGATATTATCCGAAATATCGTGGGTGAAATAAATAGACTTGGAATCTATGTTGATTCTGAAGAACTTGATATTGTTTTGCCTGAGCCGAAAGACAGAGTCTTTTATGAGGTTGTGATGGAGGAACGGAAATCAGAAGGTGCTTATCTAGTTACCGGCAATATAAAACATTTTCCTGCAAAGCCTTATGTGGTAACACCAAGACAGATGATGGACATTATCATTAGGAACATGGAAGAATAAAAATAGGCAGCAAATAAAATCATAAGCCAATGGGACGAGATTGGAGTAACGGATTTCATTCTTGTTTTATAAAAATGTGGCTTGAACTTCGAGACGTTTGCGGTTATACTGTTAGATACTGAAACTCACGGCAGATTTCAGCGACCGTGAGTATAAGTAGGTTGGCGGCATGCCTTGGTTGTGAAATTTGGGCGGATGCCGATAGTTCATTTACAAAAGGAGAGCCAGAAGAATGAAAATGTTATCAATCGAGCAGGAATTGAAGGGAAACGCGTATCCGGGCAGGGGAATCATTATCGGAAAAAGCGCGGATGGGACGAAGGCGGCATGCGCTTATTTTATCATGGGGCGCAGCACGAACAGCCGCAACCGTATATTTGTGGAGGACGGCGAGGGGATTCGCACGCAGGCGTTTGACCCGGCGAAGCTGTCAGACCCGAGCCTGATTATTTATGCGCCGGTGCGCGTCCTTGGCAATAAGACGATTGTGACCAACGGCGACCAGACGGATACGATTTACGAGGGCATGGACAAGCAGATGACGTTCGAGCAGTCCCTGCGTTCGCGCGAGTTCGAGCCGGACGGGCCGAACTATACGCCGCGCATTTCCGGCATCATGCACTTGGAGGGCGGCGGGTATAATTACGCGATGTCGATTTTGAAGAGCAATAACGGCGACCCGTCAGGCTGCAACCGATATACGTTCGCTTACGAGAATCCGGCGGCGGGCGAGGGGCATTTCATCCACACGTACATGCATGACGGCGATCCGCTTCCGAGTTTTGAGGGCGAGCCGAAGCTGGTGGACGTGGCGGATGACATTGACGCGTATACGAAGCTTTTGTGGGAAAGCCTGAACGAGGAGAACAAGGTGTCTTTGTTCGTGCGGTATATCGATATCGCAAGCGGGGCTTACGAGACACGCATCGTCAACAAGAACCAGTGAGCGATGAAGCGAAGCGGAAACGATGGAAGCGAACTGATAAGTGGCGTGAGAATCGCGAATAGGCGAGCGACGAGGCAAAAGCACCGGTCATGTGCCGGCAAGCGATGGAATCGAAAACGGATGTGAAAAATATCAGGAGGAGTACGAAGATGAAAGAATTGGAATTGAAATATGGTTGTAACCCGAATCAGAAACCGTCACGCATTTACATGCAGGACGGGAGTGACCTGCCAATCGAGGTATTGTGCGGAAAACCGGGCTATATTAATTTTTTGGACGCGTTCAACGGATGGCTTTTGGTGTCGGAGCTTAAGAAGGCGACGAACCTTCCGGCGGCGACTTCGTTCAAGCACGTGTCACCGGCGGGGGCGGCGGTGGGATTGCCGCTTTCAGAGACGTTGGCCAAAATTTACTGGGTGGACGACCTTGGCGACCTTTCTCCGCTGGCTTGTGCCTACGCCCGGGCGAGGGGCGCGGACCGTATGTCCTCTTTCGGCGATTTCATCGCCCTCTCCGACATTTGTGACGAGGATACCGCGCGGCTAATCAAGCGGGAGGTGTCCGACGGCGTTATTGCCCCGGGATATACGCCGGAGGCATTGGAACTTTTGAAGCAGAAGAAGAAAGGAAACTACAACATAATTCAGATTGACCCGGATTATGTGCTGGCTCCGCTTGAGCATAAGGAGGTGTTCGGCATCACGTTCGAGCAGGGGAGAAATGAGCTGGTGATTGACGATGACTTCTTTGCCAACGTGGTGACGGAAAATAAGGAAATTCCGGAGTCTGCCAAGATTGATTTGGCGATTTCCATGATTACGCTGAAATATACGCAGTCCAATTCCGTCTGCTATGTCAAGGGCGGACAGGCCATCGGTATCGGCGCGGGGCAGCAGTCCCGTATCCATTGTACCCGTCTGGCCGGACAGAAGGCGGACAACTGGTGGTTGCGCCAGTCCCCGCAGGTGCTCGGACTGCAGTTTAAGGATGGCATAGGACGTGCGGACAGGGACAATGCGATTGACCTTTATATCGGCGAGGAGTATATGGACGTAT
This sequence comes from uncultured Lachnospiraceae bacterium, assembly GCA_949915905.1. GTDB lineage: Bacteria > Bacillota > Clostridia > Lachnospirales > Lachnospiraceae > Schaedlerella. Next base: position 5,504 of record CATLEQ010000061.1, read on the forward strand.
TGGCGGACGGCGTTTGGGAAAATACGTTCAAGGTGAAGCCGGACGTGTTTACGAGAGAGGAAAAGCGGGCATGGCTTGACAAGATGGAAGATGTCGCACTTGGTTCCGACGCGTTCTTCCCGTTTGGCGACAACATCGAGCGGGCGCATAAGAGCGGCGTGAAATACGTGGCACAGCCGGGGGGCTCCGTGCGCGATGACAATGTAATCGCGGCCTGCAATAAATATAATATGGCGATGGCATTTACGGGGCTGAGATTGTTCCATCATTAGGAGGCGAACCCTATGACGATAGAGACGAACAGCCCGCAGGAGACGCGCCGCATCGGGGTCGAGGCCGGGAAGGCGGCTCACCCCGGGCAGGTATTTACCCTCTCCGGTGACCTGGGAACCGGGAAGACCGTCTTTACGCAAGGGTTGGCCGAGGGTCTTGGCATCGAGGAGCCGGTGAGCAGTCCGACCTTTACAATTGTACAAGTGTATGAGGGCGGGCGACTTCCCCTTTACCATTTTGACGTGTACCGGATTGGAGACATCGAGGAAATGGAAGAGGTCGGCTTTGAGTATTATCTGGAAAACGGCGGCGTGTCACTGGTTGAATGGGCAAACTTGATCGAGGAACTCCTGCCGCCGAAGCGAACGGAGATTACGATTGAAAAGGATTTGCAGAAAGGCTTTGACTATCGAAGGATTACGATAGAGGACGTGGGATGAAAGAAAAAGGTCAGACGAAAGCTGGCCTTTTGTTACAATTTAGCGTCGCGCCAGCGCGGGCTGAAGAGTAACGGCCTTTTTCTCACGATGCCTATTTTGAAAGGAAGACTTGAAATGAAAGTGCTTGCAATAGACAGCTCTGGTCTGACCGCCACCGTGGCACTGGTGGATGAAACAAAGACCATTGCGGAATATACCGTGAATTATCAAAAGACGCATTCACAGACGTTGCTACCGATGATTGACGAGATGGTAAAAATGACGGAGACGCCTTTGCAGACGATTGACGCGATTGCCGTGGCGGGGGGGCCGGGCTCGTTTACGGGTCTTAGGATTGGGTCGGCAACGGCGAAGGGACTGGGACTGGCCCTTGGGAAACCGTTGATTTCCGTGCCGACGGTGGATGGATTGGCGTACAATGTATATGGCTACCGGGGCATCATTTGTCCCATCATGGATGCCAGAAGAAATCAGGTGTATACGGGACTGTATACCTTTACGGACGCGAAGCGGCCGCAGGTGCGAAATGCATCCGACGCGGAAAATGCGAAGGAGCATGCTTTTGCGGATAAGAAGAGACCGCAGGCGCGAAGCACATTTGATGCGGGAAATTCGGAGGAGCGTACCTTTTTGGAGTCGAAACTTCCGTTTGCCTGGAGCGCGTCGGATAAAAAGGATTCCAAGGCAGGCGGACTTTTAGAACCAACTTTCCGTGTGATAAAGATGCAGATGGCGATTCCGGTGGAGGATTTAATCCGGCGGTTAAATAATTATCATCGGCCGGTCATGTTTTTAGGAGACGGCGTGCCGGTGCATGAGGAGGCGTTGGCCGCGGGACTTAAGGTGCCGTATTCTTTTGCCCCGGCTCACATGAACCGTCAGCGGGCGGCATCTATCGGGGCATTGGCGATTCAATATTATAAAATGGGAAAATATGAGACGGCGGCGGAGCACCGGCCGGAGTACCTGCGCGTGTCCCAGGCGGAACGCGAGCGGGCGGAGCGGGAGAAAAACACTCCGGTCGTCGTCCGGCGGATGAAGGCGGAGGACGCGGCGGCGGTGGCGGAGATGGAACACCAGATTTTTAGCGACGCGTGGAGCGAGCGAAGCGTTCTGGCATCCATCAAGAATCCGCAGGCGGTTTGCCTGGTCGCCGAGAAGGGCGGAAAGCAGATTGGATATTTGTTTGCCTATAATGCGGCGGACGAGTCGGAAATCGCCCGTATCGCGACGGTCAAGGAGCAGCGCAGAAAAGGCGTGGGAACGGACTTGCTAGAACATCTGGAGGTGCTTGGCGGCGCGGCACATGTGAAGAAGATTTTGCTCGACGTGCGGCAGGGCAATGCGGGAGCACGGGCATTTTATACCGGCCAGGGCTTTATGGAGGATGGAAGACGGCCGGGATTTTATGAAAATCCGAAGGAAGACGCAGTGCTGATGAGCAAAGAATTGTCTTAGGAACTGTTAAGATTAATTCTTTAAACAGTTCCTAAGGATTAAGGAGCATGGAAGATGTATAAATTCATTACCCGGGAGATAAAGCGAAAGGAAGTGGAGGAAATCGTCTGCAACCGGTGCGGGAAAAGAATTCACATGACCGCGCACGGACCGGAGGAGGACGTGCTTCACGTGGAGCAGCATTGGGGATATTTTTCAAAAAAGGATGGGGAGTGCCATAAATTTGACCTCTGCGAGGAATGCTATGACGAGATTGTCAAAGAATTTCGCGTGCCGGTGGAACGGCGTGAAGAGGCAATTGTATGATTTTTAGCAGAACGGAGAAGAAAAAATATGTTGGATGTATGTTTGCTGGGCTGCGGCGGGATGATGCCGTTGCCGTACCGTTGGTTGACTTCATTGATGACGAGATACAACGGCAGCAGTTTATTGATAGATTGCGGTGAGGGCACGCAGATTGCCGTCAAGGAAAAAGGGTGGAGCTTTAAGCCGATTGACGTGATTTGTTTTACTCACTATCATGGTGACCATATCAGCGGCCTGCCGGGCTTGTTGCTTACGATGGGAAATGCGGATCGGACGAAGCCGCTTAAATTGATTGGGCCGAAAGGATTGGAACGGGTGGTGGGCGCCTTGCGGGTGATTGCACCGGAACTGCCGTTTCCCATTGAATTCCTTGAAATTGAAGGAGCCGAGCAGGTTTTTGAGATGGACGGCTATCGTCTGAAGGCGTTTCGTGTGAATCATAACGTACTTTGCTACGGATACACGATGGAAATTGACCGCGCCGGAAAATTTGACCCGCAAAGGGCATTGGCGCAGGAGATTCCCCAGAAATTTTGGAAACATTTACAGCAGGGAGAGACCATTGAGGCCGACGGGCGCGTATTTACGCCGGACATGGTGTTAGGACCCGCGCGGAAGGGCATCAAATTGACCTATACGACCGATACGAGGCCGACCAATTCCATTCGGGAAAATGCCAGGGATTCGGATTTGTTTATCTGCGAGGGCATGTACGGAGAGAAGGACAAGCAGGAGAAGGCCGTCGAGCACAAGCATATGACGTTTTACGAGGCGGCGGCACTGGCAAAGGAAGCAAACGTGCAGGAAATGTGGCTGACGCATTACAGCCCGTCTTTGAACCGGCCGGAGGAATACATGGACGAGGTGAGAAAGATTTTCCCGTGTGCCAAGGCGGGAAAGGACGGGATGTCTATGGAAATCAAATTTATTGATTGAACTTAGACCGAAAGCAACTTCCTTAAAAGGAGACAAAAATGAAGGAAATTGAAAATATTAACATACTGGCAATTGAAAGCTCGTGTGACGAGACGGCGGCGGCCGTCGTACACAATGGGCGGGAAGTGTATTCCAATATCATTTCCTCCCAGATTGAACTGCACAAGCTTTATGGAGGCGTGGTGCCGGAAATCGCGTCGCGCAAGCATATTGAGAAAATCAACCAGGTCATCGAGGAGGCATTAAAGGAGGCCGGGATGTCACTGGATCATATTGACGCCGTGGCGGTCACGTATGGACCCGGCCTGGTGGGAGCTCTTTTGGTGGGCGTGGCGGAGGCCAAGGCCATCGCTTATGCGAAGAACCTGCCGCTTATCGGGGTGCATCATATCGAAGGACATATTTCGGCGAATTACATCGAGCACCCGGATTTGGAGCCGCCGTTCTTGTGCCTTGTCGTGTCCGGCGGGCACACACATCTGGTACGCGTGGCGGATTACGGAAAGTACGAGATTTTAGGGCGCACCCGCGATGACGCGGCGGGCGAGGCGTATGACAAGGTAGCGCGAGCCATTGGACTGGGGTATCCGGGCGGGCCGAAAATCGACCGTCTGGCAAAGGAGGGAAATCCCGAGGCGATTTCGTTTCCCAAGGCGCACATCGAGGATTCCCCGTATGATTTCAGCTTCAGCGGGCTGAAATCGGCGGTGCTGAACTATATCAACGGGTGTCAGATGAAAGGAGAGTCGTTTGATCCGGCGGACGTCGCCGCTTCGTTCCAGAAGGCGGTGGTGGACGTCTTGGTGGAAAATTCCATGCGGGCCGTGGGCGCGCACGATGCCACAAAGTTCGCCCTTGCCGGCGGCGTGGCCTCAAACAGCGCGTTGCGGGAGGGTATGCGCGCGGCGTGTGAGGCGCGGGGAATCGAGCTGTATTACCCGTCTCCCATACTCTGTACCGATAATGCCGCCATGATCGGGGCGGCGGGGTACTATGAATATATTTCGGGAACGCGGCACGGATGGGACTTGAACGCGGTGCCGAATTTGAAGCTGGGGGACCGATAGCCATGAAAAAAAAGTATTGTACGGCCATCGTCCTGGCGGCGGGGCAGGGAAAACGGATGAAGACTACGGTGCACAAGCAATATTTATTGCTTGCCGGAAAGCCGATTCTTTACTATAGCTTGAGGGTATTTCAGGATTCAGATTTGATTGACGAGATTGTTCTTGCCGCCGGGGTGGGCGAGGAAACGTATTGCCGGGAACATTTTGTGGAAGAATATCATTTCACGAAGGTGAAAAAGATCGTGACCGGCGGGGCGGAGCGTTACCATTCCGTGTGGAACGCGCTGAAAGAGACGAAGGAAGAGGGCTACGTCTTCATTCATGACGGGGCGCGTCCGTTCGTGGACGGGGCGATGATTGGCCGCGCGTACGAGGAAGTGGAAAAATACAAGGCCTGCGTGGTGGGAATGCCGGTGAAGGATACCATCAAGTTGGCCGATGCAAATGGGTTCGTGTCCGATACGCCTCCGCGTAATCGCTTGTGGACGGTGCAGACCCCGCAGGTGTTTGAGGCGGCATTGGTGAAGGAAGCTTACGGACGGCTGATGCAGGAGGAAATTTCCGGGGTGACGGATGATGCCATGGTCGTGGAACGGATGATGGGATTTCCGGTGAAACTGGTGGAGGGTTCCTATGAAAATATCAAAATCACGACACCGGAGGATTTGGAAATGGGCGAGGCGTTTTGCCGTTATAGGTGAAAGAATGTCACGGAAGACGGCGGTGGGAGCAATGGAGGAATGAATACAATGGGGATAGATATTATGAGCAATAAGACGAAGATTCAGGAAATATTGTTTGAATTACAAGATTTAGAATACCGCGCGTTTCATAGCAAGCTGATACCCACGATAGATCCGGAGACGATTATCGGCGTACGCACGCCCGCACTTCGTAAATTAGCGAAACAGGTGGCGAAAATGCCGGAGGCAAAAACATTTTTAAAGGAGCTTCCCCATAAATATTATGAGGAAAATAACCTGCATGGCTTTTTGCTGGAGGAAATTAAGGATTTTGACGCATGTATTGCCGCGTTGGATGAATTTCTCCCATATGTGGACAATTGGGCAACATGTGACATGATGTCGCCGAAGGTGTTGAAAAAGCATTTGCCGGAACTTGTGAAGGTGATTGAGGGCTGGCTTGCCTCTGATCGAATTTATACCGTGCGGTTTGGAATCGGCATGTTGATGAGGTTTTATTTGGATGACGCGTTTGACTTGGCATATCCGGAGATGGTCGCGGGTGTCTGTTCGGAAGAATATTACGTCAACATGATGCGGGCATGGTATTTTGCGACCGCGCTGGCGAAACAGTACGACGCGGTGCTTCCGTTTATAAAAGAAAAGCGATTGGATGACTGGACGCATAACAAGGCCATTCAAAAGAGCGTGGAAAGCAATCGGATTACGAAGGAGCAGAAGGCGTATTTGAAATCGCTGAAAGTTAAATAGGGAACGAGAGGGAAGCGGGCTGTCAAGGGAAAAGTGTTTGAAATGAAAGCCTGGCTTGGTGCCGGGCAGACGGGAGGCGTTTATGAAAATCGACCGAAGAGTGAGAAAGACGTTGATGCTGGCGGTCAAAATCTGTGTGGGCAGTTCGCTTTCCATTTATGTCGCGAATTATTTGCAGCTTGATTTTGCCACGTCGGCCGGGACGATTACGTTGCTCACGCTGCTCACGACGAAGTGGGAGACGATGCGGCTCTCCTTGTACCGGCTGCTCACGTTCGTGGTGACGGTGTTGATTGCGTGGATTACGTTCACGCACTGTTCGAGTGAATGGATTGCCTATGGTATTTTTATCTTTTGCCTTGTTTTAATCAGCTATTTCTTCGGGTGGAAGGCCACCATTTCGGTCAATGCGGTCATCGGGACCCATTTTCTTAGCACGCTGGAGTTCGACGGGCGATTTATCGTGAATGAGTTTTTGTTGGTGTTGATTGGCATCACGATGGCGATTATTCTGAATTTGTTCAATAATAACCGTGGACATCGGCGGGAAATCATTGCCAACATGCGCTATACGGAGGAACGGCTTCAGTCCATCTTGGGCGAGATTGCGATGTATTTGCGTAATCAGGAGATGGAGCAGAGCGTGTGGGCGAAAATTGTTGCCTTGGAGAAGGAGCTTTTGACGTTTTCCGAGGGGGCGTATGAATATCAGGAAAATACGTTTCATTCTCATCCCCAGTATTATATTGATTATTTCGAGATGCGTAAGTCGCAGTGTTCGGTGCTGCACAGCCTGCATTACGAGCTTAGGCGGATGCGCTCGATGCCGAAGCAGGCCGAGGTGGTGGCCGATTATATTTTGTATTTGAAGAAATATGTCGTGGAGGCCAACCGGCCGGAAAAGCAGATGCAGAGGCTTAATGAGCTGTTTGAGTGGATGAAGGAAGAACCGTTGCCGGTCACGCGGGAGGAGTTTGAGAGTCGGGCGATGCTCTACCACGTGTTGATGGACCTGGAGGAATTTTTGAAGTGCAAGGTACGGTTCGTGCAGGGACTGGATGAGTTCCAGAAGAAACATTATTGGAAAGATGAGGAGAAAGAGGAGACGGCCTAACAAGGAAACAGCCATAAATTCGAGGTCAAGCAAAGAAAGTTAGAATAGAGGTGATTGAAAATGAAAATTAAAACGTTGCGGTTAAAGAATTTTATGCTGTTTAAAGAGCATGAGATTGGCTGGTCTAAAAATATCAATATCATTTGTGGAGAAAACAGTACGGGCAAAACTACGTTGCTAAAAGTGATGTATTCTATGTTAAAGCCAATTGGAAGAGGAAAGCAGGATGTATCGACCAAGGAAATAGAAGAAAAGTTGCTTGTCAATAAGCTACAAGGTGTTTTCCGTCCTGATGAGATGAAGATTGGAAGGCTCGTGAGCAGAAAACAAGGGAGTAACCGTACGGATTTTGAAGTTATTTTGGAGAAAAAACAGAAGATTTCCATGGGATTTGGTAATCGTCAGGAAAATCATGCCGATGTAAAGGTGGAACTGGTAAATCCGGCCGAAAAGTTTGATGTGATATATATTCCGACCAAGGAAATGATTTCTACCACGGAACATTTTGCAAGCTTGTATGAAGAGTATCACCTTGATTTTGAAGAGATGTACTATGATTTGACAAAATTGCTGGATCGGCCACTCTCTAAAGGACCGAATACGAATGAACAGAATGAAATACTGGCAAGCTTGGAAGAGATTATGAAAGGAAATATTGTTCAGAAGGATAAAAAATTTTATTTGAGGATTCAAGGCGAGGGCGAATTTGAGATGGGATTGCTTTCGGATGGTTACCGAAAATTGTCCATGATTCTTTATTTGATTTTATCGGGAAGCCTGAATAAAAAAACAGTTCTCTTCTGGGATGAGCCGGAGACGAACATGAATCCGAAGATGATTCGCCCAATCGTGCAGACGATGGTCGCGTTGGCGAAAATGGGAGTGCAGGTTTTTGTGACCACGCATGATTATTTTGTTCAACAAGAGTTTAATATGTTGACTGTGTATCCGGAGCTGAATCCAGATAAACTAGATATTCGTTTCATATCTTTGTATCGAAACGAGGAGTCGGACGAATTGGAATGCGAAGTGAAACAAACGGCCACGGAGTTGAAGAATAATGCAATCATGCAAGAGTTTGATGCGATGTACGACAGAGAGCAGAGGATATAATGAGGGGCAAAAACATTTGCCCCTCATTATACGAGGATGCGCACAGCCGCATAAGGAAATATGCCGCTTTGCGGCTGCGGCT
>CATLEQ010000062.1 GCA_949915905.1 uncultured Lachnospiraceae bacterium
AGTAATTTTTGCCGTAAAAATTATACTTTATAAATAACTAAAAATCAAGTTTTGGCGAAAAATATATACGCAATAGCGAAGTAAAAAGGACAATAATATGATGTAGGATAAAACCCGAATTAAATCTTCTTGAAAATATGTAGACAAAACAATGACGTATAAGTTTTACGTTAAAACCAATTATTACATGTTTTTTGCCGTATTATAATATACGTTGTAACACACTATGGGAGGGGTGATTCTTATTAAAAATATTTTAGATGAAATTCAACGACTTCGGTTAGCCAGAAATTGGACGGAATACGAATTAGCCACCCATGCCGATTTAACGCAATCCACAATTTCTACTTGGTATCGTAAAAATCAGATGCCGACCCTCAAATCATTAGAAAAAATATGTACGGGGTTCGGCATTACTTTATCACAATTTTTTGCGGAAGATAATGATGTCATCCAACTTACCGCAGAACAACGCGAGTTACTGGATTGTTGGTCTTCTCTAACCCAACGGCAGAAAGAACTGTTTTTAGAACTTTTCAAAACGATGCCATAGCCTTGCATCCATTCCCTTGGCGCAAGGCTATTTCCCTTATTTTTCCTCCGACATGTCCGCGATAATCATTGCGAGCCTTTTTGTTTATTCTTTATCGGCTTTCCCCCGGGACTTAAATAATCCATCTGCACCTGCAGCTCATCCATCTTTTCTTTTATTTCATTCTGCGTCTTTGCGTCATGGCTCTCTATCGCCAACAGCATCTGCATATTGAGCGCATAAAGCTGCTCTTTCAATCTGCTGAGCGTGATTCTTTTGCCCGCGAACGTCGCGTTGGGGTTGTGGTATTGATCCATAATCCGCCTCCTCTTATTTCATGGGAAACGACTTCAGTCGTTCACCTTAATTCCACTTTGAATCCGATGGTCCGCTCCTTTTTGTATGCAGAAATATCTCCATGATGGTTTTTAGCAATTGCCCTGGCGATGGACAGACCCACCCCAAAACTTCCATCGAAAGCCCGTGACTTATCCGCACGGTAAAACCGATCAAACAACCTTTCCAATTCCAGGTCGTCCACGTTGCCATATGTATTTTCAACAATCATTACCGGATGGCGTCTTTTATGGAGCGTGACCTTTATTTTACCGCCATCGTCACAATATTTTACCGCATTATCTAAAAGAATGGCCAGAAGATGACGAATCAACCCTTCATCGCCATGATATTCAACAGACGGCTCCACTTCGGCTGACAAGGCCTCTTTTCGCTCATCTGCCAGCAACTGAAACTCGGATGCCGTGTCCAATACCGCGTTGCTCAAATCAAATGGGCAGATACAAAGGTTTGCATGGTCTTCATCCATTCTGGACAACGTGACCAGTTGATTAATCAGCGTCCTCATCCGCTCTCCTTCGCTTCGCATATCGTCAAGCCATTCATTTTTTCCGACTTCCGTTTCCACAATGTCCAGATTCGACAAAATCAACGTAAGCGGCGTTTTTAACTCATGATTTGCATCCGTGATAAACTGCCTTTGCTTTTCATAACTTTCCGCAACCGGGCGAACCGCCCTCTTTGAAATAATGATAATCAACACAAGGACGGCCATACCGCTTCCCACCAGAACCAAAAACGCGGTCAGCAAAAAGCGGTTCGACATCATCCGGTTCATTTCGCCATTCACAAAAACGATGGCCGTCCCATTACCGGACCAGAATATGCGAAAACGATAATTGGACACCCACCCCCTCTCGCTGTTTTTTTCCAGCGCGTCTTCCACGTATTCACGCGACTGCGCCTCCGAGATGGAAAAAACGGATTCCACGTTCACGCTTATCACGCGGCCGTCCTCCCCAAGCCACGCCGTAAAAAAGCGGGTGCTGAAAGGAGTTTCCTTTGTGATAATGTCCATGTAGGAACTCTCCCCCGACGGGAACGGCCGCCCGGATTCATCATGCTCTGGAAAAACGCCGTCATTCGAAACAATCGCGTCCACCAGCGTGTCCATCGTGTGATTTAGCTGCATCAGATTCATCACGCACATGATCACAAAAATAACAAACAATACTGAAAATACTGAAATTGTAGAAATCAAAATAAATTTCTTGCGCAAACTATAAATCATGGCTTCCTCTTTCCGAACGTGGTTTTTACGTCATCCAGGCAGACCCGGACGTTTCTTTCAAACGTTTCCTTTCAAGCTTTGTTTTCCAGCACATAACCGGCATTTCGTACAAAACGAATCTCCAAAGGCGCATGAAGCGCGCTGATTTTCTTTCGCAAATTAGAAATATGTACCCACACCACGCTGGTATCCACGTTGCTGTCCCATCCCCAAATATGCGACATGAGCTGATCGGTCGGAACAATCATGTCCGGCTTTTGCATCAGCATCTCCATAATCTGAAATTCCTTGCCGCTTAACGCCTGCACATCCTCCTTGTAACCCAGGCCGTATGTGGAACGATTTAAAAAAACATCACCGAAAGCCAGTAAATCCGGGCAATAATTGTCTTTCCGCCTCAACATCGCCCTTGTCCTTGCCAAAAGCTCGGATGTCGCAAAGGGCTTTGGCAGATAATCGTCCGCCCCGGCATCCAGCCCTTCCACCCGCTGGGATACTTCCGTGCGCGCCGTCAGGAATAATGCGGGTGTCGTTATGCCTCGTTTTCTCAGTTTTTGAAGCACTTGTATTCCGTCAAAGCCGGGCATCATAATGTCCAGTATCAGCCCGTCATATTCTTCCGTCTCCGCGTAGGCCAGCGCGTCCTCCCCGTTAGACACGCCGTCCACCACGAACTTGTTACTTTCAAAAATGTGAACCAATGTTTTCAATAGCCTCGGGTCATCCTCCGCTATAAGTAATCGCATTCCATCACCTCGCTTCCCGATTTTGATAAAAAAGTCCCGTTAAGCAAATGACTTTTCTCCATCCATTTTACTCCCCGTACCTAAAGCCAGCCTTAAGAATGAAAAGTTTTTATTTTTCCAATTCAAATATCAAACGAGTCCCGCCAGCCTAGGAAGTCCCATGCTGATAAACGGCACGTAGGTCACGAGTAACAAGCCCACCAGGATGGCGACATAGTACCATGCCATGTAAGGCAGCGTCTTCGCGAGCGAGGTGCGTCCGACCTTGATTGCCACGAACAGCGTGTTTCCAACCGGCGGCGTTATATTGCCAATGCAAAGGTTATATACCAACACCAGGCCGAAATGAATCGGATCCATGCCAAAATTTTGCACAATAGGTAAAAAGAGCGGCGTAAAAATCAAGATGGCCGGTGTCACGTCCATAAATGTTCCCGCCACCAGCAAAATCACGTTCATGATGAACAAAATGATGATTTTGTTGCCCGTAATCCCTAAAAGTGCGGCAGACACGGCCTGTGGAATCTGCGTAAACGCCATAATCCAGCCAAGTATGTTGGAAACGCCAATTAAAAACACCACCATGCCGCTCGTTTTGGCACTGTCCACGACGATGTTCCAAAATGACTTCGGCGTGATGTTGCGGTAGCAAATACCCAGCACCAGCGCGTAGACGACCGCGATTGCCGAGCCCTCCGTCGCGGTAAAGATGCCGCCCACGATACCGCCAATCACGACGATGATCAATGACAATGCCGGAATTGCCCGCAACGTGCAAACGCCAAGATTTTTCCAGTCAAATTTACCCCCGCCTCCCGTATAGCCTTTGCGCGTCGCAATGATGATTCCCACTATCATACAACAGACCGCCCACAGAAGACCCGGCACGTAACCGCCAAGGAACAATGCCGCCACGGACGTTCCGCCGGAGGCCAGTGAATAGGTAATCAGCGCGTTCGACGGTGGAATCAAGAGCCCCGACGGCGCGGACGCGCCATTCGTGGCCGCACATAGGGCCTGGTCATACCCTTGCCGCTCCTCGCCCTCCTTGACCATGCTGCCCACCGCCGCCGCTGCCGCTGCCGCCGACCCGGAAATTGCTCCAAACAGCGCGTTTGCCCCGACATTCGTCACCAACAACGCCCCCGGGAACCTGCCCAGGATTGCCATGACAAAATCCACCAGACGCTTCGCGATTCCCCCTTGGTTCATCAAATTTCCCGCCAGGATAAAAAACGGAATCGCGGTCAGGCTAAATTTGCTCATCCCGACAAACGTCCTCTGTGCCGCCGTGACCACCGCGACATCCAACGACACGGTTCCCAAAATCGTGACCAGGGACGAAATGCCAATCGCGTATGCAATCGGAACGCCCAATGCCAACAATATCATCAAAACAATCAAAATCATCCATAACGATTGCATTGCCATCTATGCCGCCTCCTTTTCGGATTTCAGAATGTCCGCAATATTTAACACAGTATAAATCATGTTCAACAATCCGCACAAGGGCAGGACGATGTAAAAAACCCCGACGGGAACGCCAAGCGAGGAGGTCATCTGTCCCATCGCGAGGTTCGTGATTCGAATCCCGCCATATACCAGAATAATCACGGAGAAGAAAAACGCGATTGCCTCCCCCAGGCAAAGTAACGCCTTTTGTCCGACCGGTTTCATGCGCTCCACCAAAATCGGGATGTTCATGTGTCCCCGCTCCGAGGTGACAAGCGAGGCTCCCAGTAAACTCATCCACGCGAACATGTAGGAAACCAATTCTTCCGACCATGAGGATGGGTTACCGAGGACGTATCTCGTGAACACCTGCCAACAGGTCAGTAAAACCATCGCCAAAAAACTCGTTCCCGCCAACACGTTTAACAATCCCGTCAAAATGACCCGCAACTTTTTCATGAGTCAGAACCTCCTTCCGGCTTCTCATCCGCATACATCTGGTTATATTCCAAAATCGCGTCATAAAACGGCCTCAAGTCCGGATACTCCTCCAATATCGTCTCGTGCATGGGCAGGCAAATTTCTTGAAACGGCGCGGTATCCGGGTAAAGGAACTCAACCCCTTGTTCCTTTTGCGCCTTGTCCTTTGCCGCCGCCACCGCGTTTTCCCACTCCCGGCGTTCCACTTCGTTAATCAACGCGAACCCTTCCTCGAACACCCGGCGCTCCTCTTCCGGCAACTCGTCCAGAAACGCGCTGTTTCCAATCAAAATGTCCGGTATCATCTGGTGCATGTCATACGAATAATATTTGCAAACGTCACCATGCCCGTTTGAAGTCAACGCCATCTCGTTATTTTCCGCGCCGTCAATAATCTTTGACTGGAGGGACGTATAAACCTCCCCGAATCCCATCGGCGTTGCTGAACTGCCAAGCAGCCGCATCATTTCCACGTTCGTGGGCGATTGCTGCACGCGGATTTTCAGCCCCTTCAAATCCTTCGGGGACTCAATGGGAACGGAGACCGTGTAAAAATTCCTTGTCCCGGCATCCAGCCAGGTAACCGCCTCGAATCCCGCCTTCCTCGTGGACTTAAAAATCGGTTCCGTAATCTCCGGGTCGTCCATCGCCGCATGGTACGCCTCGCTTGACGCAAAAAGATACGGCATGTTAAACAATGTATAATCAATGGAAAATGTCTCCAAAATCGAGTTGCTGGCGACACAGAACTCAATCGCCCCAGTCTGCGTCAATTGCACCATGTCGGTCTGCGACCCCAACAGTTCACTGGGAAAAACCTCGACGTCGTATTTATCTCCCAGCCTCTCCTCCACGAACTCCTCAAATTCCAGCAATGCGAGATGCGTCGGATGATCCGTCGCCTGATTGTGGCCGATTCGAATCACCCTTTGCCCCAAATCGCCCTCGCTGCCGCATCCCGCCAATACCACCATGAGCACAAAGCTTGTCAGAACCACTCCTGCCCTGCGAAATCTCTCCATGTGCCGCACTCCTTTCCCGTCTTTAAAATACATGAAATCATGTTTCATGCGCGCATCCTTATTATGCCCAATTTTCTGTTACTATTCACGGAGCCGTGCGCTTCTACGCTGCCGCTTTGATCCGTGCCAAACGTGTGCCACTGGCACACGGCACCGCCACACGGTCTTGCGAAACTCCTCTTCATCGTGCTAAAATAACCATGGACAAAGAACAATAAAACTTCCCAACCAATGGTTGAATCTCCCCAATCCAACTGCTGGTTCGTGCAAAAAAGCTAAACTCCGGTGTATCATTCAAGACGAAAGGAGAAAAACAAGATGAATCAGACAGAAATCGGAAAATTTATTGCCAAATGTCGTAAAGAGAAAAAATTAACTCAAGCACAGTTGGCAGAAAAGCTTAACATTACAGACAGGGCCGTATCCAAATGGGAAACCGGAAAAAGTATGCCCGACTCATCTATAATGTTAGAACTTTGTGAAATACTGGGAATCACGGTAAACGAGTTATTAAGCGGGGAGGAAATTGACATGGAAAGTTATGAAAAAAAGGCAGATGAAAACTTGATTGCCTTGAAAAGGAAAAATGAAAATAGCATGACAAAGAATGTGATTATTTCCATTCTTTTTTCGGTAACACTTTTGGTAGGAATTATGGTATGTCTTATATGCGATATCGCAATATCCGGTAATTTAACATGGTCCTTGATTCCGGTCAGTTCTATCGTTTTTGCATGGGTGATCTCTTTTCCAGGCATCATAATGGGAAAACAAGGGCGTTCGTCGCTTTAGGAATAACATTTTTATTAGCCATTCCATTTACGTTTATTGTCAATATTATACTGGCAAACATGATGGCAGAACCCCTTTTTGACGTATGGGACATGCTATCCGTCTTTATATTGTTGATATTGGCATTTGTTTCTTTCCTTTGTCACTACGCCAAGAAAAAAGGAGCTTGATTTCATAGTCGTTTGGCAGCGCCGGCACGCCCCCTTGCTTTCTCATATAGGGTTTGGTCATATGGTTTATTTCCCTTCTCGCGGTTTCTTCAATGCTTCGGACAAGTAATGGCCTATGGCAACAAACAGTCCCATTACGGTTATGTAGTCGAACACGAACAAGACCAGCGGTTCCTCAAAATCAAAGAACACAAACTGGTTTTTCAGCAGCATATAGCTGCCGATGTCCCGCTTCACAAATGCATACACGCCGTAGCCCGCAATGAGTACGGCGGCAATGCGAAGCACCCATTTGCGAATGGCAGACGGCCCTCCCACGAGCTTTCCCGCAATGCTCATCATCATGCTCCAGTGGAATCCAAGATGCAGGCTCATGAACACGAACCCCCAATAGGCCGCGATCATGTGCAGGCTTCGGGCAAAGGCACGCCCACCACTGATTGACAAGAAGGACAGCGCATGGCGGGACAGAATTACACCACTAACCATGGAACCGAACATCGAGAACAACACCAGTACCACGAGGACGGTCTGCATGATCCGCAAAGACGTGTATCTGCCCTTGAGCAGATTTTTACCCCATTTTCCATTCAGGACATGATGGGCAACAAACAACACAAACATACCGATTCCAATCCACTCATGTGCCGCCTGACCAATCAACTCGTAAGTCATAAGCAGAAGCAGGGCAATCGTCATGGCAATATCAATTGCTATTTTTATTATCATTTTCGGTTTCATGCAGACCGTCTCCTTTCCGATTCCGCTTTAGTCTTTTAAAAGGGACTCCGCCCATGCTTTCACATCATCCTCCGCATCAGCGACATTGTTTCTTGAGACAGACAGCCCGTCTTCCACTACGGTTGCATCCGGCTCCAGGCTTTTAATCGTACGGATGGTACTCGAAAATCCGCTGCCGCCGTGCGTGACAAAGGGAATCAGCGTCTTTCCGCTGAAATCATATTCTTCAAAGAAGGTATACAAAGGCATGGGCAGATCGGCGTTCCAGTTCGGGAACCCGACAAATATCACATCATATTCTGACAAATTCTCAATATGCGAGGAAAGCTCCGGTCTTGCATCATCGCTCTTTTCGTTATAGGCAAATTCAAGCAGCGGTTCATGCGAGCCAGGATATTCCTGCACGGTTTCAATCGCAAACAAATCTCCGCCCAGGGTTTCCTGAATGATGGACGCAATAAACTCCGTATTTCCGAACACCTCGTCGTCTTTGACAACACGGCTGGCACTCGCCACGGTGTCCACGCCATCCGTTTCCGGAACGGTAAAATAAGCAATCAGTATTTTGCTCCCGGCAGAAGTATTGGTTTGATTATTTTGGTCATCCGCGGTGCTTTCCATAAGTCCGAGACCCTGAATCCAAGGTTCAATATCGTTCAGTTCATTTGCGGTAAGTCCCTCTGCAATCTCCGCATCCGGGCAAAGCTCACTGAAAATATGAAGGCTGTTGCCAATGTCGTCGCTGGAGCTGGTGCAAAACGGAATGATTGTTTTTCCGGAGAAATCATTGTCTGCGAGAAATGTGGCGATCATGGCCGGAGCCTCATCCCACCAAATGGGATAACCCACGAAGATCGTGTCATACTCCGCAATATTATCCACGGATACGGTAATTTCCGGGTGTACGCCATTCAGAATTTCCACTTCAGCTTCCTCCTGCAAATCTCCATATTCCTCTGCCCGTTCAATTTCAGCCAGATCGCCGCCAGTGTATCCTGCAATCATCTTCGCCACTTCCTCGGTATTTCCCGTATGCGAAAAATAAGCGATCAAGATATTTTTTCCATTGGCATCCGTTTCTTCTGTCTGCAACGTATCCGTCACAGTTTCGTTTTCGTCAGCCGCAGTGGACGTTCCAGTCGCGCCATTACTGTTTCCGCAGGCCGCCAGCACAAGGCTCAACCCCAACATTGTCACAAATAGTAAGCAATTTTTTCTTATCATGACACATCATCCTTTCTCAAATAATTTCAATTTCCTGCAGGTAATCAAAAATATGTCTTACCGCTTCATCAAACGCGCTTCTGTGCATTTGTCCATTGTAAAGTCCTCTTGTCATTTCAACATTTCATATGTCTGCTTGAACCGATTGTCATAACCGATTATAATTTGCGGTAGTTACAATCGGTCAATATATTTTTGAAAAAATATTATGAATTTTTTGTGTCCACTATGGACGACAATTAAAATAAAGAAGCCTTTCGATCAAATCACGGTGAGTGATTTGCAAAAGGCTTCAGAACGAACTTAATTTTTCCGACGTTGACTTCATTTCGCTCCGTTCTTTAATTTGCAGATTGCCTGTGTCATCGTTCCCATCGGGCAGAAAGCACACCATGTTCTCGGCTTAAAAAAAATCATAACAATAAGACCGATTAAAAGCGATGTAAGCATCAGACTGTAAAACCCGAAACTGAACTGTGCCACCCAGTCCGGGAATATGCTTCCCGAATATGTCCATCCCCACGGAATGCGGAATGTCCAAAACAGCTTGATTGCTTCGCGCAGATTTTCTGCACCGCTTGCCACAAGGTAGGTCTGAAAAACCATATTGCCGAACATGACAAGAAAAAATATCAGAAAACCATATCGGAACCATTTGGAAACAATCCATTTCGGCGTGGGCCTGTTTCGGGAGCATTTGAAATCTCCGCCCAACTTATAGTATAATTGCCCTCTGCCGCAAAGATGGTTACAGAAAAATTTGTTACCGCCAAATACTGCAAGTATGACCGGCAGCAAGAAATCAATCATACCGAGCCAAGCAAACAAGATATTGAAAAATCCAAGTGCGAAGTATATGATCGACCATATCCATAAGTAATCATACCAATGTTTTTTCTTTGCTTTCATATGTTCCCCCTGCTTTCTATCTTAATACTGTTTGCCGGACATACCTTTTCACACTTTCCGCATCCTACGCATTTGTCCTGTGCAACCTTTGCAAAGCACCCCTTATGTACCTTTATTGCCCCTAATGGGCAAGTTATCTCACAAGCACCGCAGGCAACGCAAATTGTTTTATCTACGGTCGCATATCGTTTTGAAACCATTTTCATACCTCCAGCATATCCAGTATCTGCCGCTTAGGTCTGACCCCCATGGCCTGATTAACGATTTTACCGTTCTTCATGACCACAAGGGTAGGGATGCTCATAACACCAAACTGGTGAGCCAATTCCGGCTGTTCATCCACATTTACCTTGCCCACCTTGATGTCTGAACGTTCTTCGACAATTTCCTCCACAATGGGAGCGACCATACGGCAGGGACCGCACCATGATGCCCAAAAATCCAACAGGACAAGTTTATCAGAATTCATGACTTCGTTTTGAAAATTGGTTTTATTGATGTCGATAGCAGACATGTTATAATCCTCCTTACTCTTTTCTTGTAAGGTCATTATAATTTGTTTTTTCTTGTGTTTCTGTGATAACATCACAAAAGATATCCCGTTAAGTTCTCGCCATGTCGTCTATGCTCGGCAACACGCTCCCCAAAACTTGTAGTGAAAAACAAGGAGAGTACTTTTTATGTGTCATATCAGTAAAGACAAAAGAGCCATACGGTCATCGGAGCTTATTTATAACAGCCTTTTGGAATGTATAAAGAAGAAGCCTTTCGCTCAAATCACGGTGAGCGAAAGGCTTCAGGAGTGGCACGAACGACATTCTATCAGGCGTTTGACAATATTTCAGATGTGCTGTGTTATTTTTATCCCTCCCGAACAACTGCCTTTTGTGGACAAACATTCATACAGTTTCCGCAATGCAGACAGTTTTCCTGCCGAATCACCGCAGGTGTCACGGCAAAATCAATACAGCTTTGCGGGCAGACCGCTTCACAGACACGGCATCCGATGCAAACGTTTGTAATAAAGTAGCCCTCTCTTTTTGTCGTTGTGTCGCCAAAGGCAAAAGACGCACGCTCTATAGGCTTCTTCGAAAGATCAAACCATTCACCGTTGCCCTCGTAGAGATGAAACACCGTCAGTGCCTTTTGGGACTGCGCCGTAGGATAAATCTCGTTCATATACGGATTTTTTAAAAACAAATGAGGCAACGGCTCGCTTCCAAGTTCCTTTACCTTTCCGCGAACTGATACCGCAACACAAGACATGGTATCTTCGCCCTTCACACCTGTAAGTGCCATATATTCACGCCTTTTCAACCGATCATAAAAACCCTTGCCCTTTGCTGTCAGAAAGTATAAACCGCTTTCATTACAATCCATCATATCAATGGCGGAAGTCACGGGGAGTCCATTATCGTCCACAGTCGCGACAACTACCGTGTGTATTTCATCTACGATATATTTGAGATAATCTTTTGTTTCCATGATACCCTCCCAGATATATTTTCCTATCCCCTTTCTCTATTAATTCACACTCTGCTATTGATTCAGCGTTTCCTCCTGCAGCCTGTCAAAGTCCGCCATGCACTCATCCACCGTGGCACCGTTTAATAATTCCCGCACGATAAGGCAGGTATTGCCCCACTGTTCCAGCTTCATATTCGCGTTGGCGCCGAGAACATAGATATTGGACTGAATTTTGTCATTCAGCGGCTTCAGGGCCGGAATGCATTCCACCTCCACATTCTTTGACGGCGAAATCACTTTATTGGTCTCCGCATAGGTCTTTAAAGCCTCGTCGGACAGCATGACATCCAGCACCTTCAAAGCGTCTTCCGCATGCTCCGCCTCCGCGCCGATGCCCAAGCCCGTCATGGGCATTACCGGCATCTGCCCCCTGCTGCTGGGGAAGCCGATGACCAGCATCTCAAAGTCCGGATTGCCATAGGCGGTATCCGTATTCGCCGCTCCCCAGTATGCCATTACGATTGGTGTCTTCTGTGCCAGAAAATCGGGGCCTTCCCCTTCGATTGCTTCACTTACGCATGCCTTGTCGACATCAATATACTCCTTGTCAATCATCTCTTGCAGGAACTCGAAACCCGGGCGCATGTAGTCGCTGTACTTGCTTTCCCCGCTGTTCAAAGCCTCAATCTCCGCCTCCGTATTCCCGCCGTTGTACAGTTCCGCATAAGCCTGCGCCAATACGAAGGTCTCCAGCCACCACCTGTTGGCTCCTACCGGCGTTTCAATTCCGTTCTTTTTGAACACCCTGCAACATTCCAGAAATTCCTCCGGCGTCTCCGGCAGTTCCAGCTCATACCGATCAAACATTTCCTTATTGATAAACAGCCCGTAAGCCACCACCTCCTGCGGAATCGCGACCAGCTTTCCGTCCACAACGTTCGCCGTCTTTACCACGTCCCTCAGATTGTCGGCACATGCGAGTCCCGACAGATCCATCAGCTTCCCTTCCTCTCCCAATGCCTTTATGGTATCAGGATTGAGCAGATAGATATCGTCCATATTGTTACGCGCCCTGTCAAGTGCCACGTCATCATAGGTTTTATCCTGGTAATCCTCGGCCGTATAAGTCACATAATTCACTTTAATGTCCAGCTTTTCCTCCGCCATAATGACCGTTTTATCCGTCGCGCTTCTCGCAGTATTGACCGTGTCCGCCTCCGTTTTCTCCATTGGGCTGAACATGCTCACGACCCTTTTCGTATCCTCTTTCTCCGAAAGCAGATTATTGGTATTTTCGTCTTTCCCGCAAGCCGCCGCCACAAGCATAACAACGCACATCAGAAAGGCTGCCGCCGCTTTTACGAATTTCTTATGTTTCTTGTTCATATTATATTTCCTATTCATATCATGTTCCCTCCTCACACTAAGGTATGACTTGCTTTTACTTCCCATTACTTTTTCATCACATACTGCCTTATGATCCGCCGTAGTAATTCCACGTCAACAGGCTTGGTCAAATGAACGTTCATACCGGCTCTAAGTGCCTCTTTCTCATCCTCCGCAAACGCATTGGCCGTCATGGCTATGATCGGAATCTCCTCCGCGTCCCCACGGTTCAGAACCCGTATTGCCTTCGTCGCCTCATAACCATTCATTACCGGCATCTGTACATCCATCAGGATTGCATCGAACTCACCCTCGGTGGAGGCCGAAAAACGTTCCACCGCCAACTGCCCGTTTTCAACAATTTCGCAAGTAGCATTTTCTATGGATAAAATTTCCTCCAGAATCTCCGCATTGATTTCATTATCCTCCGCGACCAGGAAATTCAACCCTTCCATGCCGCCGGCCTCCGCTTTCTGGCCCTCCTGCTCTGCCCTGCCGCCGTTCTGTATCTTCATCACCTTTTCTTTCAATGCAGATACAAGAAACGGCTTCGGCATGATTCCCGTCATTTTCATAGGAGGCACCTGGACTTCTTCCTCATATTCCGTAATGAACAAGAGCAGTGCCTCCGGCATGGCTTGCCTGATTTCCTCCGCCATCTGCCGGGCATCCAGATCCAGTATATCCCAGTCCACCAGGACGAGCTGGTATCCCTTGGTGCCAATATCAGGAGCCTGCAGCAACCGCCTGGCCTCTTCCATGCTCTGCGCCGCGTCCACCGCCACATCCATATCTTGCATGAGTGCCTGAATGTTCTCCCCGCTTAACACGTCGCCATCCACCACCAGCATTCTGGAAATCCCGCTTTCCTTCCAAAACTGTCTGTCTTCCTGCCCCTCCGGTATGCGAAATTCCAAATCTACCCGGAAAAGGGTTCCCTTATCCACCTCGCTGGAAACATCGATCGTGCCTCCCATGAGTTCCACGATATTTTTCGTGATCGCCATGCCAAGTCCGGTTCCCTGCACCTTATTCGTAGTGCTGTTCTCCGCCCTGGTAAATGCGTCGAAAATCGTTTTCAGATATTCCGGCGTCATGCCGTATCCGTCGTCTTCCACCTCTATCTTTATATGCTCGAACTGGCTGGAGCGCTGCTTTAACCCAATGATCCTGAACCAGATATTGCCGCCCACCGGCGTATACTTCA
>CATLEQ010000063.1 GCA_949915905.1 uncultured Lachnospiraceae bacterium
TGGATTTGGGGAAAGGATTTCGATTTCATGAAGTTTGACTTTCATGAGGATTTGCAACGCGCCGTGGAACGGTTGTCTCCGATGTTGGACGCGACGGACGCGGATTTGGAGAAATTTAGGGCGCTTGGGCACAAGCTTTTGGTCGTCGGAGGCAGTGTGGACGCCATCGTGCCTTACACGGGATTTTTGAATTATTATCAGCAGGTCGTGGAGAAACAAAAGAGCCTGGAAGCGACGAAGGAATTTTTCCGCTTTTTCCTGATGCCGGGATTTTCCCACACGTTTGGCGGCTCCGGCGTGCAGGAGGTGGGAGTGGCCGGAATTGAGGCCACGCCGCGCGACGGCGACCACGACGTGATATGCGCCATGGAACGGTGGGTGGAACAAGGCGAGGCGCCAAAGCGGCTTTTGGGGACGCATTTGAAGCTTGGACTTAAAGGTGCCAGGTTCGATTATGACAGGCCGGCCTACGCCTATCCTTACGTGGCGAAATTTCAAGGGGGAGACCCGAAAAAGCCGGAGAATTACGCCGCGGAGGAAAACGCGGAAATCTATACCTTGACGGACGCGTGAGCGTCCGCCCGCCCCGCAGGGGCATGTGTTAAGGGATGCCCTTGGGTATACCTTGACGG
This sequence comes from uncultured Lachnospiraceae bacterium, assembly GCA_949915905.1. Classification (GTDB taxonomy): domain Bacteria; phylum Bacillota; class Clostridia; order Lachnospirales; family Lachnospiraceae; genus Schaedlerella. The sequence continues at coordinate 633 of CATLEQ010000063.1, forward strand.
ACGCGTAAGCGTCCGCTTGCCTCTTCACAAGGCGTGACAAGCCAGGAAACATAGAGTGCTAAGCGTGAAAGAGGGGAAAGGAGTGGAAATAGGATGGAATTGCCACTTACACATTGGATCTGGTTGGAGAATTACAAGGAATTGGTCAGGGACGACCCGATGCGGGTGCGTTTTCGAAAAAGCGTGCATTTGTCGGAAGTTCCGGCCAGTTTGGTGTTGAAAATATCTGCCGACACGCGGTACAAGTTATACATAAACGGGTATTTCGTGGAGTTTGGACCCGCCCGCGGCGACGGGAAAGTCTGGTATGCGGACGAGGTGGAGGTCGCCCCGTGGCTGACGGAGGGGGAAAACGTGATTGCCGTGGAGGTGCTTCGTTATCCGCTGGCCTACCGTTTTGGCAATTTCGGCATGGCGCGGACGGCGACCCCGGGACTTTTCGTGGAGGAAGTTGGAGAACGGGAAGGGTGCGTTTTTACCGATGAAAGTTGGAAGTGCATGCGGATTCCCGGCGGCGGCATCCGGTTGGACATGCGGGGAATCGACGTGCTTTTTTGTCGGGAAGAGGTATTTGGCGCGAGCGGGGACATGGGATGGAAATGCGCGGGATATGGCGACGGCGCGTGGGAAAACGCCAAGGCATACAACATTTTCCAAATCAACGCGGCCTCCTGCCCCGGTGATTTGTCGCGGCGGCAGATTCCGCACATGAGGAAAGAATTTCGCCGGTTTTGCTCCGTGGTGCCCAAATATGACGAGGGGACGAAGGAGGTTTGGAATCGAATGCTGCGCGCAGCGGACGTGGTGCGCGTGCCCGCGCGGGAGACGGTGGCGGTGGAAATCGACGCGAGGGAGGAGATGACGGGCTTTTTGTCGCTGCGCGTTCGCGGCGGCGCGGGAAGCCAGGTGAAAATCCTTTGCGCGGAGAGCTATTATTCGGAAGAACGATATGCGTATTCCGGCCAGCGGATGAAAAAGGATCGTTGTGACTGGGAGACGGGCGTCTTGGAGGGAAACGAGGACATCTACCACGTGGCCGGCTTTGGAACGGTCGGGAGCGAGGAGGTTTACGAGCCGTTTTGGTTTCGGACGTTTCGGTTTCTCCGGCTGGAAATTACGACCGGGGAGGAACCGCTCGAAATCGCCGCGTTTGATTATTTGGAGACGGGCTATCCGCTGCAGGTGAAGGCCGGGGCAAAGACGTCGGAGCCTTCCTTTTCGGGCATTTGGGACATCAGTCTGCGCACGCTGAAGCGGTGTATGCACGAGACGTATATCGACTGCCCTTATTATGAACAGCTACAATACGCCATGGATGCACGGAGCGAGATTCTTTTTACCTACGGCATCTCGGCGGATGACCGGCTGGCGCGGCAGTGCATGGACGATTTTCGGCGTTCCCAGCGCGCGGACGGCCTCGTGAACGCGTGTTACCCGCATTGGGGGCCGAACGTGATTCCCGGCTTTTCGATTTATTATATTTTGATGGTGTATGACCACATGATGTATTTTGGTGATGAAAAATTGGTTCGCGAACATTTGGGAGCCATCGACAACGTGCTTTCCTACTTCGACAATCATTTGGAAGGGCGGGGGCTCGTCGGCAAGACGGGCGGGCACATTTCCGGACGGTACTGGTCCTTTATCGACTGGGCCACGCCTTGGGGGGAGACGGTCGGCACGCCGCCTTGCGGACTTTGCGGCCCCATCACGATGGAGAGCCTGCTCTACGTGTATGGCCTTAAGCATGCCGCGCGGCTTTGCGAATACGTGGGGCGCAAGGATACCGCGAGGGAATACGAACGCCGTGCAAAAAACGTGCAGCGGGCAATCAACGCCCATTGCCGGGACGGGCAGGGGTTTTACGTGGACGGGCCCGGCGTGTCGGAGTATAGCCAGCACGCGCAGGTCTTCGCGATCTTGACGGAGACGGTGTCCGCAAACGAGGGCAGGAGGCTTCTTTTGGCGACGTTGGAGGAGGAAGAAAAATTTGCCCCTTGCAGCGTGTCCATGATGTTTTACTTGTTCCGCGCCTTGCAAAAGACGGGAGATTATGAAAAGACAAAGGCCTTGTGGGAGCCGTGGCGTCAGATGCTTCGCGACCATTTGACCACCTGCGTGGAAAACGGGCTGGACGGAAGAAGTGACTGCCATGCGTGGGGCGCGTTGATTTTGTACGAACTGCCCGTCGTCATCCTCGGGGTGCGTCCCGGCGCGCCTGGATATGAAAAGGTGGTGGTCGCGCCAAATGCCGGGTTTTTGCAGTGGGCGAAGGGCGACGTCGCGACACCTTGGGGAAATGTCCACGTCGAGTGGGAAAAGGGAAAGGACGGCGCGCTGAAGCTGCAAGTCGAGGCGGAAGAGGACGTGCGCGAACGATTGGAAATAAAAGGAGAAAAATGATGTTTGAGATGAATGTAAAACCATGGGAAAAAGTTTCGGAGCGGTTTGAGGAATTAAAGCCGTTCATTCAAAAAATATGTTATCCGCCCATGCCGGAAAAACCGGAGCTGGGGACGTGCTACCGCATTTATCCAAAGGGGTGCGTAAGTGGCAATGGCACCGCCTATCATGGCGGCCTGCGCATCGGGAAGGACGCGCGGAAGTTGTTGATTTTCTTTAACGGGGGCGGGGTGTCCTTTGACGAATATACCGTCGCCCGTCCCAGCAACGTGTTCACGCTGCATAGCGAGGATACATATTACAGCAATGACGGGGAATGGATTGGCGATTATTTTTTGAGCAAGGGAATGGGCGACGCGAGAAAGGATAATCCGTTTCTCGACTGGAGCATGATTCACGTCCTTTATTGCAACGGTGATTTCCATTGTGGTGACGGGGAATTTCCCTATACGGCGCAGGATGGGGAAAAGGCGGTGATGCCGTATCACGGATACCGCAACGCGATGGCGCTCATCGAGATGGCGAAGCGTTACCTGCCGAAGCCGGAGCAGATTTTGATTGCCGGTTCGAGCGCGGGCGGGTTCGGGGTCTCCCTATTGGCCGAGGACGTGATCGAGGCGTTTCCGGACTGCCGGGACGTTACCTGCGTCGTGGACAGCTCGCTCTTGTTCCACAAAGACTGGAAGCGAATCGCGAAGGAAGTCTGGCACAGCCCGGAGCACATCGTGAAACGTCTGACCGGCGATAACTTGATGCTGGATAGTTATACCGCCCTATATCGGAAATATGGGGACAAGGTGCGCTACCTTTTTATGAGCTCCGTGCGGGACGCGCTTTTGGTGAAGGCCCAGAGCTCGCTTGACGGGAAAGGGCTGACGTTTGACAGGGAACGCGGCGTTTTGTACCAGGAAAATTTGAAAAAGGCCTGCCGGCAGATGATGGATCAAATTCCCGGCATCGGGCTGTATATTTTCACGGGACCGATGGACGCGCCGGGGTACGATGACGACGGGCTGACGCTGCATTGCGCACTCAACAATCCGTTTTTCTTCGACCACGAGGAGGAAGGGACGAGCCCATGCGAGTGGATGTTAAACGCGCTGCAAGGGAAGGTAAGGCGCGTGGGACTGTCGTTGTTAGGGTGATTGCTACAATGCTCCCGTGCTGTCGCGGCTTTCGCAATACTCACGGCAGATTTTATCGGCCGTGGGCATGGATGAAAAGGTCAGAAGTGTATTGACTTTTGCCGTTGAAAACCCTTGAAATCATATGGGTTCGCGTTCGAGGGGAAGAACGTATTAATTGGGTGATGCGCATTTCGTGCCAAAGGAATAGAGAGTCCGGCAAGCCGGACTCTCTATTCCTTTATAGCAAATGGCGTTATAAAGGTGTATTTTAGGACAAAGATAAAAGAAATGGGACAGCGGGGGTGGGGCGGAAGTGGTAGAGTATAGGAAAATACAAAAGGAATTCATGAGGAGGCTAAAAAATGAGCAGACAAAAAAAGAAATATCCAGAGGACTTTAAGTCGTTGGCCGGGTTCTTCTTCACGCCGTTTACCGCGACGATGGGGACGATGGCGGCGAGCTACTACGGGTTGTTTTTGACGGATTACGCGGGCATTGACTCGGCGCTGGGAAAGACCGGGTTCGCGGCGGCGTTCGCCACGATTTTCATCATCCTGACGCGTATCGTCGATGCCGTGGACGACCCGCTGCAAAGCTGGATCGTGGACAGCGCGAAGGAGCGGAAGTTCGGAAAATACCGTTTCTTCGGCATAATCGGAATCATCCTGATCACGGTCGGAACGGTGATGATGTTCGCCATCCCCGGTTTCGTGAAGGGGAACGCGGTCACGCTCACCATCTGGGTGGCCATCGGGTATCTGGTGCTGGAGTCGGGAAGCGCGTTCGGGCTGGTGGCGACGCCCATCATGCAGAAGGCGACGACGGAGCCGACGGTGCGCTCCAAAATCGCGGCGGTGATGCGCATGGGCAGCGTGATCGCGGCCATCCCGTTTCTGTTTTACGTGCCGCTCATCACCATCATCGGCAGCGGGACGGGTAACCTGGGGCAGGCGGCCACCTCGATCACGGTCATGTTTTGTCTTGTTTTTTGCGGCGTGTCTTTCCTTGGCATCATGCTTTTGAAGGAGCCCTACCGTGAAAACGTGAACAAGAAGTTTCATAAGGTAATCAGCTTTAAAGAAATCGGCACGTTGATCAAGACGGACGTCCCGCTCTGGGTACATACCATCGCGCTGTTTATCGGGGGACTGGGGGGAGGACTGTCCGGCGGCGTGCTCCTGCATTATGTGAAATGGGAATTTTGTGCGAACCTGACGACGGGGGAAGTGGACCTGGTGAAATTTGCGGCGCTTTCATCCGTGGCTTCCATTATTACGTTAATTCCCAACTTTCTCTGTCCATTTATATTGACACCGCTGTTGAAGCTATTTAAAACGCCGGATCGGCTGATGCGTAGCTGCTACCTGATTATGGCGTGCGCTTTCTTGTCCATTTTCGTGGGCAATGGGCTGGGTCTGTTGTCGCCGCCGCTGTTGTTTGTCATATATTTTATTGCCATGGTGCCGAGCGGCGTCGCGGCCATGATGATGGTGCTCCTGACCGTCGAGTGCGCGGATTATGCGGAATACAAATTAGGGAGGAACATGACCGCCATGGTCAATTCCATTTACAATATCATGCAGAAAGGTTCTTCCATCGTCGGGTCGGCGATTCCGGGATTCATGTTCGCGATTATCGGCTATAGTGTCAACGAGGCGACCGGCGCGTATGCGGGAGAGCTTTCCAATCTTCCGAACATGCTTCGTGGGATGAACGTGTTGATGGGACCGCTGCCGGCGGTGTTTGGAATCGTCGCGTTTTTGATTTATAAGTTTTTCTATAAGATAACGCCGGAATATCGGAAGAAAATGGCGGAGGAGCTGGCGAGGAGGCACGCGGAGCAAGGCGAGGGTGCCGACGGCGCGGCAGAGGCGAATTAGAATAGAAGCGAAGCGGTGGGAAATGCGGTCGCGGAGAAAAGAGCGGGCAAGGAACAAAGGGAGGACGAGATGGAGATTTTTATACCGAAGGGCGCGAGCAGTTATCAGAATAAGAAGCATTGGCAATTTTGCGTGGGAAGCGGGCATGCGCTGCTTGCCCTGCGCACGGATTATACGCGGCAGTTGAGGAAGGTGCATGACGAGTTGGGCATTGAGTACGTGCGTTTCCACGGCATTTTTAACGACGACATGTCGACCATGAACAACCTGGACGAGATGCTGCCGTTTCCCGGGACGGAGGCGTTTGGGGAGGTCAATTTCCGCGCCTGCGGGGTGGCTTATGACAACGTGCTTTCCGCCGGGATGAAGCCGTTCGTGGAGTTGTCGTTCATGCCCCGCGCCTTGGCGGAAAAGAAAGAGCAAGCCGGATTCAATATTTATTACCGGCCAAATATCAGCATGCCCGCGGATTTTGAAGCGTGGAAGGAATATTTGAAGAGCTTCATCCGTTTTCTGGAGCACCGTTATGGGGCAAAAGAGGTGCGGACGTGGTATTTCGAGGTGTGGAACGAGCCGGATTTGGGCGAGACGTTCTTCACGGGCGGGAAGAGCGGCTACTTTGAACTTTACCAGGCCAGCGCACAAGCCATCAAGGAAGTGGATCCCAATCTGCGCGTCGGCGGTCCGGCTACGTCGGGCAGCAAGTGGGTCAGGCAGTTTCGCGAGTTGTGTGAGGAACAAGACGTGCCCTTGGATTTCCTCTCTACCCACCAGTATGCCGGCGACCCGATTGCCGGGGTGGAGGATGAAGGCGGGCCTGATGACGAGGTAGAGGAACTGGCCGCGCCGGAAGGCGAAGAAAATCCACAAGGGTCAGACGCTGCGGCCGCCGCGGCAAGGCGCGGAGAGCAGACCGACGGGGAGAATGAGACCGAATCGGCATTTACCGCCGAAAAAATGCAATTTATCAGCCAGATGCTGGCGCGCGTGGAAAAGAAGACGTTTCTAAGCGGCATGCGCGCGCTCCTTGAGGACAAGTCGGAGACGACGGACATTCCCGCTGACATTTTTGAGAAGAATGCCAGGATCGTGCGGGGGCAAGCCGGGGAATATCCCTTGTTTTATACGGAATGGGGCTCCAACGCGATTTTTTCCGCCGCCCCCAATGATACCAGGAAGACGGCGGCCTATCTCGTGAAGACCGCGCTTGACGTGGCCGATTACGTGGACGGATCTTCCGTCTGGTGCTTTTCCGATTTGTTTGAGGAATGGCATCCGTTCGTGGAACCGTTTCACGGCGGGTTCGGCCTATTGAACCAGGACGGGATTCCCAAGCCTTCGTATTACGCCATGAAAATGTTGGCCGCATGCGGCAGTCAAAGGATGGAGTTGGGGGAATTAGCGACGAAGGGAGAGGTTGGTTACGCCGCGTTTCGTTCGGCGGGGGAAATCCAGGTGCTTTTGTTCCGCCAGAAAATGAAAAACGACGACCTCGCGCCGAAGGAAAGGGTGGCCTTGAAAGTGGAACTGGATGCCACGCCGGGAGCCGTCACCGTGGAGCGAATCGACGAGTTGCATGGTAACCCTCTTCGCGTGTGGCAGGAGGAATACGAAAGCCGTAATGATTTGAACCGGGAGGAAGTCGAGGGTATCATCGAGAAGTCGAAGGTGGAGGCGGTTTGTTGGCAATATACGTTTTGCAAAGGGGTCTTGGAAACCGAGGTGGAACTGGGCATAAACGACGTGTGTTGCGTTCATATCCCTTGTTAGAGGAGGCAGAATGGTGGAAGCATATGAAATGGAACATATGGAGCGGGTGCGAAAACTCGCGTCGGAGTGCATGGTGTTGTTGAAATCCGACGGGAGTTTTCCGTTGGAGCGTGCGGGTAAAATCGCCCTCTACGGGTGCGGCGCGCGGCGCACGTTAAAGGGCGGGCGCGGATCCGGCGACGTTTACGTGAGGGCGTATACGACGGTGGAGCAAGGACTTTTAAACGCCGGATTTGAGATTACCACAAAGGATTGGCTTGCGTCTTACGAGGAAGCGTGGAAAAAGGCGCGGGTCGCGTTTCGCGCTTGGCTGAAGGAAAAAATTGCCACGGAAGGCATGGGCATGCTGATGGAAAATTTGAGCATCGTGATGCCGGAGCCGGAGTACGAGATTCCCTTGACGGGGGAGGGGGACGTGGCAGTTTACGTGTTGTCCCGCCTCTGCGGGGAGGGTGTCGACCGGCAGGACGTGGCCGGGGACATCCTTTTGACGGAGACGGAAATCCGCGACATCCTTTATTTGCAAGCGCATTATCCTAAATTCCTGCTCATCCTCAACAGGGCGTGCATTGTGGACTTGTCGCCGGTCGCGTGGGCGGTTTCAAATATTCTTTTGTTATCCCAGACGGGAATGACGATCGGGGATTCCTTTGCCGACGTTTTGCTTGGCAAGGCGTACCCGTCGGGAAAGCTTTCGGCCACCTGGGCGGCGCGCCAATCCTACCCGGCAATCGGGGAATTTGGCAACCGCGACGACACGAGATACCGAGAAGGCGTTTACGTGGGCTACCGTTATTTTGATTCCGTCGGGGAAAAACCGCTGTTCGCCTTTGGCCACGGCCTGGGTTATACGGACTTCTCCCTTGTGGTGCGGAAGGTGGAACTTCTAGGGACGGAAGTGGCCGTGTCCGTGCAAGTGAAAAATATCGGAAAATATAAGGGCAAGGAAGTGGTACAGCTCTACGTGAACGTTCCTTGCGGGAAAATAGACCAGCCGTGGCAGACGTTGGCGGCCTTCGAAAAGACAAAAGAGCTGTCGCCGGACGAGGAGACGCTTGTCACGCTTTGCTGCCCATTGGAAAGCCTTGCGTCCACGGACGTGTCGCGCCACGTCAAGTTATTGGAAAAAGGCCGGTATGTCCTGCGGGTGGGAAATGGCAGCAGGAACACGGCGTGCGTTGGCGTGGTGGAACTTTTGGAGGACGTCGTGGTACAAAGGCTCCACGCGGTGGGAGGCGAGACCGATTTCACGGACTGGAAGCCAAACGAGGCCCAGAGGAAGGCGGCGGCAGAGTGCATGGAGCGGTGTCTGGGAACACGAGGCGCACATGACGAGGCGGCGGCAGGGTGCATGGAGCGGCGTCCGGGAACACGAGGCGCACATGATGAGGCGGCAGAGTGCGTGGCATCGTGCCGTGAAGCGTGCGCGCAAGGGGAAACCGTGCTGCAAATTTCCGCCTCCGCATTCACGGAGGTGGTTTGCGAGATGCCGATGCCGGGTGAAAAGGCGCTCGCCTTGGCAAAAAGCCTGCCCGACGAGGAACTGGCTTATCTTTGTACGGGAGATTATGTGGGCGAGGGCAGCAAGAGCGTGGTCGGGGACGCGGCCATCACGGTGGTGGGTGCCGCGGGCGAGACGACGGGGCGTTTCAAGCACCTGGGCGTGCCCAACCTGGTACAGTCCGACGGCCCGTCCGGCCTTCGAATCAGCAGGCTCTACGGCGTGGACGAAAAGGGGATTTACCCGATCAAGGAAGAAAATCCATTGATGGAGATTGAAAATCCGATGGAACTTTTGCCGGAGGGCATGGCAAAGATCTTGACGAGCATGTTGCCGAGCCTGAAGGAGGAAGAACGCCACGGGGAGGTGCACGAGCAAAATTGCACGGCCATCCCGGTCGGCACGGCCATGGCGCAAAGCTGGAGCGTGGAAGTGGCAAAAGAATGCGCGGACATCGTGGCGGAGGAAATGGAGCATTTTGGAATCCACATCCTTTTGGCCCCGTCCTTGAACATCCAGAGACATCCGCTGTGCGGGCGAAACTTTGAATACATGTCCGAGGACCCGCTCGTTAGCGGAAAAATCGCGGCGGCCTTCACGGCGGGCGTGCAGGGCCACCCGGGGCGGACGGTGACGCTGAAACACTTTATTTGCAATAACCAGGAGGCCAACCGGTTCCGAACCAGCAGCATGGTCAATGAGCGGACGCTTCGCGACCTCTATGCCCGCGGATTCGAAATCGCGGTGAAGGAAGCCCAGCCCCATTGCATGATGAGCTCGTACAATTTGTTAAACGGCATCCATACCTCGGAGCGGCGCGACCTTTTGGAGACGATGCTGCGAGGGGAGTGGGGATATCGCGGCATGGTAATGTCCGACTACCTCGGCGGGGAAAGGGAAAAGGCCGGGGAAAAAGGGAAATACCGCAAATTCGCCTCCGCGCAAAGCGTGAAGGCGGGCAACGACCTGATGATGCCGGGCGGGCAGGCGCATTATGAAAACATATTGGCCGCGCTGCGCGGCGAGGACGAGGAATGCACGTTGACGCGGCAGGAGGTGGAGACGTGCGCGGCCAGGAACATGGAACTGGCATGGAAAGTGGGGTGAAAAAATATGACACTTATGCAAAAACGTATTCTTATTTTATTTATTATTACCGTCGTGGCGGCGGTTTCGGGACGGCTTGCCGTCAGGGAGTTTTTAAACATTTTGCTTGGAGGAACCTTGTTCGGGGGGAATTTCCTATGAGCGGAGAGAAGAAAGAGGGAAAGAAATGAAAGAAAAAGCGGAAGAAAAAGTGAAAAAGAAGGGGAGGGGAAGGGTCATGTGGGGATTCATTTACGTACTGACGTTTCTCGTTGTTTTTGTTGCTTCGGCCGTATTCAAGTTGACCTATAACCCGTATGGAAAAGAATTTTCGGTTGACTGGGATGACTCGGTCGGCAAGGTGTATACCGATATTTCTTATGGGGAAGGCGAGGCGAACAAGTTCGACCTATATGTGCCCGCCGACAGTTCCAAAGAGCGTTATGGGCTGGTCGTATTCATTCACGCGGGCGGCTTTACGGGTGGGGACAAGGCGGACGACACGCAGATACTTCAGTGGCTCTGCTCGAAAGGATACGTGGCGGCGGGCATCAACTATACCTTGTTTGGTGACGAGCATCCGGAAGCGAGCGTATACTCCCAGTCGATGGAAATCAAGAAAAGCATGCCTTACGTGGTTGCTGAAGCGGAAAAACTTGGTTACCACATTGACGAGATGGCAATAGGGGGCGGCTCGGCGGGCGGCTGCCACGCCTTGTTGTATGCTTACCGTGACGCAGAAACCTCGCCAGTTCCCGTGAAGATGGTTTTCGAGGCGGTCGGTCCGTCTTCCTTTTATCCCGAGGATTGGAAGAGCTATGGCCTTGACCAAAGCGACGATGCCGCAAAGGGGTTGTTCGGCGCGATGTTGGGCAGGGAAATCAAGGCAGAGTTTGGCACGCCCGAATACGATGAGGAGATAAAGGATATTTCCGCATTGCTGTGGATAAATGAAAACAGCGTGCCCACGCTCGTGGCATATGGAAAGTACGACAAAGTCCAACCCTATGAAGGTTCGGTAAGACTTTTGAAGGCGCTGGAGGACAACGGAGTCCCACATGACTATTATCTGTGCGAGCACTCGGGGCACGGCTTGCAGAACGACAACAAAGTGTACGCGGAATACATGCGTAAAATCGTGGAATATTTGGAGAAGTACATGCCGGTGGAAAAATGAAATTTCCGGGGGCAAGCCCTTTCGGGGGAGGGAAAGACGTTGAAAGGTATATGAAGGAGATGCGTGAAAATGAATTACAAAGGGTGTAAAATGACCACGATTTGACATGTTACGGCATCTCATCGCAGTCTAATACACCTCCCGATACATCTGGGTCCGATATTCTGTCGGACTCTTTTTTTGCCATTTGCGAAAGACGATGGCAAAGTTGCTTGGGAACGGGAAACCGAGGTAAGTCGCGATTTCCGAAATGGGGCGGTCGGTGTGCATCAGCAGGTTGCAGGCGATGTTGGTTTTCTCGCGCTGGACGTAGTTATGGATGGAAATCCCCATTTCCTGGGAAAATAGGCGCGAAAGGTGGCTGGTGGAGAGGCCGACGTACTCCGCCAGGGATGCCAGCGTGATTTTGTGGAAAATGTTCCGGCCGATGTAGGTCAGCATTTTTTCCACCTGGTAGGATTTGGCCTGCGTGGGCTTCGCAAGCCGTTGGCGGACCAGCTTGGCGAACATGATGCCGGAAAGCTGGTAAATGTTGTGAACTTCTTCCTGGGTGGTGCAGCTGGATAGGCGAAACAAGAGGGCATCGCTTAAGTCGAACGCGTCGTCCGGAACCGCGCCCGCCTCGATGGCCGCCCGGGAAAAGATGGCGATGGCGGAAATCACGACGTACGTGAAGTCCTTGAGGGAATCTTGTATGATGGAGCCGTGGTTTTCCTTTATTTTGTCAAAAGAGGACACTTTGAACTCCTCGTATTTCCCTTGTCGGATGACGTCCAGCAGGTGGGACTCCACCTCCATGGGAATACGCTGGAAGCTTGTCTCTTCGTGGTATAGCTTGGTCAACTGGATGGTGGTCATGATATCTTCTTCGGTCAATAAGTGGCTCATGGAGGTGCTCCTTTCGGAAAATCCGTACTCCGATATTGCATTTAGAAATCCTGGGCTCTGATGCCGCATTTGGAAATGCTATATTCTGGTGTCATGTTTAGAATCATAATATCACAAATCGGAAAGTGAATGCAAGAAAAATAACATTTTTGCCTATTTTATGAAAACTTTCTGATGGAGCCAATTGAAAAAGCGAGGAAGAGACGTTATAATATATACATCGTATGCGTTATATTTTATAGTGAGAAAATAAGCGAGATTTGACATTTGGCAAATATTTATGTGGAAATGAAGAAGGAGGTCATAAAATGTTAGCGGCGGTAAAGGGAATTGTACAAGGAAATACGGTTGTTGTTGAAGATGATATAAGAGAGTACGATGGAGTGGAGGTCATAGTTACGTTGCTAAACGCACCGAAAAGAAAAGTACCAAAGGCGCATGTTGATTGGGAGGGGTTTGTTATTCCAAGCGAAAGAGGGAAAAATGTTGAAGGGTATATGAAGGAGATGCGTGAAAATGATAGAATATAAAAAGGTTTTTATTGATACCGCGCCCTTTATATATTTTATAGAAAAGGACGACAATAATCCCCGATACCATGAAAAAGTAAAGTTATTTTTTAAGGATGGTTATGACAACGATAAAAAATTCGTGTCATCCGTCATCACTATGGAAGAGTATTTTGTTTTTCCATATAGAAATAAGGCCTATTCATTTATAGCGATGTTTCATCGACTGCTAGCAACAATGGATATGGACATTGTGGAAATCAATCAGGAAATTGCAAAGAAAGCCGCGCAGATAAGAGCGGAATATAAAGGATTTAAATCAATGGATGCGCTACAATTGGCTGTTGCGTGTTTGTCAGGATGTGATTTGTTTTTGACCAATGATAAACAATTAAAGAGGTTTAAAGAAATAAGATGTCTTACGGTTGAAGAATTGCAATGATGAACGGTTATTTTTTGCCGTGTTTTGGAACGAATTACAAAGGGTGTAAAATGACCACGATTTGACATGTTACGGCATCTCATCGCAGTCTAATACACCTCCCGATACATCT